>CAMCOJ010000041.1 GCA_945876405.1 uncultured Ruminococcus sp. | reverse complement strand
GATTTCTGCCTGTCTCGTGGGCTCGGAGATGTGTATAAGAGACAGAATATACACACAGAATGAAACTTGAATTTGCTTCTGATAATGCACTCCTTGGAAAAGTACTTTCAGTTGTATCACACTGTCCGGGTGAGCCGGAGTTTTCAATACAGTACACAATATCAGATGCTGAATCTGCAAAGAATGAACTTCTTGCAAAGGCAGTGGAGGATTCGAAGATAAAGGCGAATGTACTTAGTACAGCTGCAGGGGTTAGTCTAAAAGAAATAATGACAATTGATTACTCATGGGGAGAAATTGATTTTGTAACAAGGCCGGTAAATGAACTGATGATGAGAAGTTGTATTGATTCGGAACTGGCTGAAGAAAGTATAAATTTCGATATTGAAGCTGATGATATAGACGTAACTGACACAGTAACAGTAGTATGGAGCATTGAATAAAGAAGAAATGCAGTAAAAGGAATTTGTAAGCGATAGCTCAGCCGGTATGTCCGGCTTTGACATGTAAAATGAGAGGAGTATTTTTCAATGGCTTCAGCGAAAGAATATCTTGATTATATTTTGGAACAGCTTTCAGGTCTTGATGAAATAAGTTACCATGCGATGATGGGAGAATATATTCTTTATTTCCGTGGCAAAATCATAGGCGGTATCTATGACAACAAATTTCTGATTAAACCAGTAAATGCCACCAGAATACTCATGCCTGATGCCCAGATGGAAATACCTTACGACGGAGCAAAGGAAATGCTGCTTGTTGATAATGTTGATGATACTGCATTTCTGAAAGTGCTGGTTGAAGCAATATATCCGGAACTGCCGGAGAAAAAAAGAAAAAATAAAACAGAATATGCAAAGAGGAGAAAAAATATATATCTTGATCTTCCTTATCGTGCAAATACTCGTTCCCTTAAAAATATCAACAAATTAAGGGAATGATCATATTAATTGTGTTTATTATTCTGAAATAATGCAGTTGCTTAACATATGAATTTATGGTATACTAATTAAAAAAAGTATATAGTGAGCGGAGGCAGAATCATGGGAACATACTTTAATCCGTCAAATACAGGATTCAGAAAATCAGCAGAAGATGAACTGTATGTTGATAAGAGCGGACTTTTAAATTTGCTTAACAGAAAGATTTCAACGGAAAAAAATTGTATATCAGTAAGTCATGCCCGCCGTTTCGGAAAATCACAGGCTGCAAGAATGATAGATGCATATTACAGTAAAGGCTGTGATTCCAGAGAATTATTTTCAAAATTTGAAATATCAAAATCTTCTGATTTTAGTAAACATCTCAATAAATACAATGTAATTCATCTGGATATGGCGTCAATGGCTGACGGACACAGGCATGATGTTCTGAGTAGTATGAAAAGAAAGTTATATGCAGATATCACAGGTGAAACAGGTATAAAAACAGATATATGTCAGGATGTATCGGAGATAGTGGATGAAATATACAGGAAGACCCAAACAGCATTTGTCATCATTATTGATGAATGGGATTGTATAGTGCGTAACTTTTCAGATATGCCAGAACTTGTACATGATTATATTCAGTTTTTACATTTGCTTTTTAAAAGCGAGGAATCCCGTGAATTCCTTGCTCTCGGATATATTACAGGAATATTACCAATAAAGAAAATAGAAGACGAATCAGCATTGAATAATTTTAAAGAATATACAATGATTAAATCCAGGGAATTTACACCATATTTCGGATTTACCGAAGAAGAAACAAAAGCTCTCTGTGAGAAATACAGTATGAATTTTGATTCAGTAAAATCATGGTATGACGGCTATAGTATCAGTGGTATGGAAATGTATAACCCTGATTCTGTATATCAGGCAATGACCGATCACAGCCTTGAATCATACTGGAAAGATACATCAGCATTTGGTACGATAAACAGATTTGTGACAATGAATTTTGACGGGCTTAAAGAAGATGTTGTCAGGATGCTTGCCGGTGAAAAAGTATACGTTGATACGGAAACATTTCAGAATGATTTGTCGGAAATAAGTTCAGGTGATGATGCTCTGACAGCACTGATTCATCTTGGCTATCTGGGATATAACTGTGATGACAGCACGGCGTATATTCCAAATTATGAAGTAGCAAAGGCATTTCATTCTGCAATGAAAAAAAGCAGCTGGAGTGATGTTTCAAAACTGTATCAGGCATGCAATGATATTATAAACGCAACAATACGCTGTGATGCTGATAAGGTAGCCGGATACATTGAAATTGCACATGAAACATATTCCTCTGTTTTAAAATACAACGATGAAAACGCACTGAGCTGTGTAATAACTATGGCATATTTTACGGCTCCGGCATATTACAATATATTCAGGGAATTACCTGCCGGAAAGGGATTTGCAGATATTTCATTTCTGCCAAGAATAGATTCGGGTGATAAGCCACCTATGATTATAGAACTTAAGTACGACAAAAATGCAGATACAGCGATAAGGCAAATTAAAGAAAGAAGATATTCCGGAAACCTCAGAGGATACAGAAATGTACTGCTTGTTGGCGTTAATTATAATCCGGATAATAAAAAACATGAATGCATTATTGAAAAATTTGATTTCCCTTGAAGCCAAAATTGCCAAAAACAAAGACCTTTATTATGACGCACTCGGTCAGGCACAAAAGGGATGGCATGAAGGTACCGGGGACGTTCTTCCGTTTATCAAATATCTGCTGGGAACTGTCCTTGCAGCCTACAAGGATTTTGAAGACCGCTTTGCGTTGATAGAAACAAAACTGCCTGCACTGGAAACAGTAAGACATGCTACGATGAATAAAACGGCCATGGAATCTTTCTTTAAGTATTTCCTGAAACACCTCCAGACTCCTTCAGTCTGTTGCTGACATTTTCTTTCAAAAGCTCGACCACAACTGCCATAAGGGGGATAAAAAATATAATGCCGATAATCCCAAACATTTTACCTCCTATCATTGCAGCAATGAGTGTATAGAACGGGGAAAGGCCTACAGATTCTCCGACTACTTTCGGATAGATAAACTGATTCTCAATAAACTGAACAATAAGATAAACAATAATGCAGCGAATTGCCAGAGAAGGATCAAGGAGCATTGTAAGCAAAACACTTATACTGCATGAAATGAAAGCTCCTGCATACGGGATAATTGCACATACAGCTGTAAGTACGCCGACAAGGTTTCCGTAAGGTAATCTGCAAAGAGAAAAAGCAGCAAACATCAGTGTGCCTAAAATAACCGCTTCACCACATTGTCCGGACAGGAATTTTGTAAATGATTTATAGAACATACTGAAGAAACGAAGGATATTTGAGGACCATTCAGGTTTTAAATATGCACGTATCAGTTTTCCGGTGTGTCTGCCTATCCTGCTGCGGTCAAGAGTGATGTAAATTGAGATAATAATTGAAAAGGCTGCTGTTATAATAAAATTAACAGTTGTGGAAAGTGCATCCGCCACATTCGGTAAAAGTATATTCAGACCTCCTAAAAACTGGTTCATAGCCTGTTCAATATTGATGTCAGAAAGTATGTCGTTAAGCCAGTCTGCATGAAGTTGATGTTTATCAAGATAAGTAAGCAATGCAGGAATATTGTTTTTAATTTGTTTAAATAAATTCTGGACGGACTGAGTAATTTCAGGAATCAGAAGAGTTAAAACAATTATCAGTACAAATACCACACATATTATGGTTAAAATGAAACTGAGAATATGAATGAGCTTATCTGACAGTCTTTTCTTTTTTTGGTTAAAGAGTCTGTTCAGTATGTTTTTTATGCCGTCCATCGGAACACTTATAAACAGAGCTAAAATACCGCCTGCGATAATCGGAAGAACAAGACTGATAATTTTTCCTGCGAAATTCAGGACATCCGGTAAATTAATCAATGCCGCAAAGAGAACGACGCCTGTTACAGTAACTAATAAATTTTGTTTTGTTTTTTTCTCCATTTTCTTTTCCTTTCTGCTATTGAGCATTTGAATAGTGTCTGAGGTGGCAGTATATTTTTTATTTGTCATCTCCATTTGTTAGTAAAATTATACCACGGGAAATTTATTCAGTCAATAAAAATAAATACAGTGAACGCAAAAAAGTTTTTTACGTTCACTGTTATTTATCTGATAAGTTTTCTGAAAAGTCCGTGGTGATTACAGTAAAAATAAAGATAACCTGTACCACGGATGAAGAATCTCGTTTCAGCGTTTCCTTCCGGATAGAATTTTATCATTTGAACCTTGTCGCTGGTAACGTATGCTGCGAATGATATATAATGAGTTTTGGTCATTTCATGATCAATGGAAATGAAATACTCATCTTCGACACGTTCGATATTCATAAGATTATCCTCATCGTTTTCAGGTTCAAGAGCGGGAAGGGTGATTCCGCAGCAGCTGATATGTGTTTCACCGGTTGAATAAATAATGTTTCCGCATACCGGACATACATAAAATCTTGTTTTAAGCATGTTTCCGGATTTGTTGGTGTTTTCAACACAGTTGCCGGTAAGAAGTTCAGCTACTGAAATTTTAAGTGCGGAGGCAAGCGGTTCCAGAAGGGTGATATCCGGAAGACCTCGTCCTGTTTCCCACTTTGAAACTGTTTTTGCACTTACTGAAATAATATCAGCAAGCTGTTCCTGTGTCATTTTTGATTTTTCACGCAGCATTTTGATTGTCGCTGCTGTAATGTAGTTGTTCATGATTATCACTCCTTTCGTTGTGATTTCATTCTAACATACAACACGGAGAAATACAACCTACGGAAAGTATAGTCGGTTAATGCCTTATTTTTGGAGTTTTTGTATGCTGATCCTGATATTTTTTTTAATCTGGCATGTCCTGTCTTTACATGAACTGCACTGAAGTTTCAGGTTTGAACCGCTCCAGAAGCGTTCAGGGTGTTTTGCATAGACAATTTCCCATTTTATCAGTACAACCAGAGAAGTGAAGAACAGACTCCAGCTGAAGAAATTTTTGATAAAAAGCATCGGCGTGAACATCATGAAATGTCCCCAGTCATATATTCTGCAGTTTACGCAGCATTTGTTCTTCATAATAAAGTCCTGAAACGGACAGTAGAATATAATACATATGTAGTCACACAGAAAATAAAATACAGAAAGCATCAGCAAATCAGCACTTTTGATTATGCCAAAGAGATAGAGCACAGCAAAAACTGCATTAACCGAAAGCCATATTAGCATTACAGTCCAGGCCCGGATATTCTGCTCCTGAATAAATCTGAACAGTTCCAGTTTGTCATAGTCCGGAATCTCATTAAACTCTTCACGCTTTTCTTTTTTCAGAGCCATGGTGAAAACATCGGGAGGGAAGAGATGCCTTATCATCATGAACATAAATGCGGCCCACAGGATATGAAGCGGACAGATTCCGTATTCTTTTATACTGAAAAATCTGTGCGTCATGAAATCCACAAGAATATTTCTGTGCGTTAAATATATCACCAGTATGCTGAAAAACACACTGAGTCTGAAAATAAATTTCAGCAGGTATAATTTCATGAGAGGTGTGCGGTTTATTTTTTTCATATTTCCTCACCCGCATTTTTCTTTTGCCATAATTATATCATGCGAAATTTTTTTAGTCAATAAGCCTTTTATGCTCTGTACTTTTCTCTGAAAATGTGCTATAATTTTTGTGGTTATTTACGAGAGGAGGACGTGTCATGAAGTTAAAAGAGCTTTCAGTTGGCTCAGATGCAGTGATTACAGCCGTAGGAGGAGAAGGTTCACTCAGGCAGCATTTTCTCGATATGGGTGTAATTCCTGGAACTGAGATATCAGTTGTTAAACTGGCTCCGATGGGAGATCCTATGGAGATAAGGATAAGAGGTTATGAACTTACACTCCGGCTTGAGGATGCAGGCAGAATAGAGGTTGAACCGGTTACGGCAGTGAGCGGAAAACATAAACGTGCTGAAAAAATCAGTAAAACTGCTCATCCGGGACTTGGCGAGAGCGGAAAATATCATAATCATGAAACGGATGACAAAAATGTACTTCCGGACGGAACAGTTCTTACATATGCACTTGTCGGAAACCAGAACTGCGGAAAGACTACACTTTTCAATCAGCTTACCGGGTCAAACCAGCATGTCGGAAATTTTCCAGGGGTTACAGTAGACAGGAAAGACGGTCCGATAAAAGGAAATACAAAGACACTTGTTACTGATCTTCCGGGCATTTATTCCATGTCACCTTATACAAGTGAGGAGATAGTTTCACGAAATTTTGTACTTAAGGAAAAACCTAAAGCAATAATAAATATAGTTGATGCAACGAATATTGAGAGAAACCTCTATCTGACTATGCAGCTTCTTGAGATGGGAGTTCCTATGGTTATTGCTCTTAATATGATGGATGAGATGACAGCAAATTCAGGTCTTGTCGATATAAACGGAATGGAGGCACTTCTCGGTGTTCCGGTTGTTCCAATCTCAGCGGCAAAGAATCAGGGCGTTGATGAACTTGTTGAACACGCTCTTCATATTGCAAAATATCAGGAAAAACCATGCCCGCAGGATTACTGTGATATAGCTGATTCAGGCGGTGCAGTTCACAGATGTATGCATGCGGTTGAACATCTTATTTCGGATCATGCGGTCAAAGCAGGGATTCCGGTTCGTTTTGCAGCGGGAAAAGTTGTCGAGGGTGATGAGCTGATAAAAAAACAGCTTGAGCTTGAAGAAAACGAAGAGGAAATGCTCGAACATATCATCATTCAGATGGAAAAAGAAAGCGGTCTTGACAGAAGCGCCGCCATTGCGGAAATGAGATTTTCGTTTATAGAAAAGGTCTGCAGTCAGACTGTTGTAAAACCAAAGGAGAGCAGGGAACATATACGAAGTCAGAAACTTGACAGAATACTGACCGGAAAATATACCGCTATTCCCTGCTTCATACTTATTATGATGACAGTGTTTTTCCTGACATTTAACGTTATAGGTGCATGGCTTCAGGGACTTATGGAAACGGCGATTGACGGTTTAGGTGATAGGATTTCATCTTTACTGGAATTACTCAGTGTCAATCCGGCTGTTCACAGCCTTGTTATGGACGGACTTTTTGCCGGAGTCGGTTCAGTTCTTTCATTCCTGCCGATAATAGTTATCCTTTTTTTGTTTCTGTCACTTCTGGAGGACAGCGGATATATTGCAAGAGTTGCATTTGTTATGGATAAGCTTCTCAGAAAAATCGGTCTCTCCGGACGAAGTATTGTTCCGCTTCTTATTGGATTCGGATGTACTGTGCCTGCTGTAATGTCAACACGTATTCTCCCGAGTGACCGTGACAGAAAAATGACCATTCTTCTAACTCCTTTTATGAGCTGCACCGCAAAGCTTCCGGTGTACGCTTTCTTTGTAAATGCATTTTTTCCTGGAAAGGGAGGCCTGATCATGACGGGACTTTACGTTCTCGGAATATTGTTCGGAATTCTTGCAGCTTTTCTGTATAAGGAAACACTTTTCAGAGGTGAAGCTGTTCCGTTTGTAATGGAGCTTCCAAATTACAGACTGCCGGGTCTGAAAAACACAGGGCAGCTTCTCTGGGAAAAGGCAGAGGACTTCCTGAAAAAGGCATTCACCGTTATCCTGGCTGCTACAGTAATCATATGGTTCCTTCAGAGTTTTGATTTTGGACTGAATATGGTTAAGGATTCTCAGGACAGCATTCTTGCAGCAATTGCAGGGTTGTTTGTTCCGCTGTTCAAGCCCCTCGGACTTGGTGACTGGAGAATATGCACCTCGCTTATTTCCGGTTTCATTGCAAAGGAAAGCGTAGTTTCAACTTTTGAAATTCTTTTTGCAGGGGATATAGTCAGCGCACTTACTCCTGTTTCAGCAGCTGCACTCCTTGTATTCAGCCTTCTTTATACTCCGTGCGTCGCAGCAATTGCATCAATAAAACGTGAACTTGGCACGAAGTGGGCGGCGGCAGTACTTGTATGGCAGTGTGCAGTTGCCTGGGCTGCTGCTCTTGTGGTAAGAGCGGTGCTTCTGATTATAGGAGGTATCTGATGAATATCTGGGATATAATCATTATTCTGCTTGTTGCAGCAGCATTTATTAAGGCACTGGTAAGCATTTTTAAAAATCTTAAATCAGGTAAGTGTTCATGCGGGTGCTGTTCTGGGAAGTGTCAGGGAAAATGCAGTAAGGAAAAATTTAAATAAGGAACGATAGAATGAAGTAAAGACCATATCTGAAACTGCCGGAGACGATAAACAGTATGAATAAAAAAATTAAACGTGCACAGGTTCAAAAGTGCATAAGCGATCATGAAGCACTTAAAAATTCCCTTATTGCCGGACGCAATGCTGCGGAAAAATACAGAAATGAAATAAAGGCATCATCTGATTCCCTTATTGAGGAGGAACTGATCAGGATACTCAGCGGTATTCCTGTTGAAGAACTAAACAGGAACAAAAACGGGTTCAGGATAAAATCACTTAAGGACAGTGGGTACAGAACCATCGCTGATATAGCATTTGTTTCTGCTGTGGAAATCAGTGCGATATACGGTTTTCATTTTTCAGGGATACAGTCTCAAAAATTACTGAACTGCTTGGTCACAGATGTCTGGAACCTGTAACCGGTTCTGTTTCACCTGAAAGACGTCAGGAAATAATTGATGAGTTTGACAGTGCCCCTTCCGGTACTGTACTTCCGCTTCAGATAACAGCAGGAGGAACAGGACTGAATATTCAGTCGGCGAGTGTGGTGGTCATATGTGAACCGCAGTTTAAACCTTCAGTTGAAAATCAGGCAATATCCCGTGCCTATCGTATGGGACAGACACGAAATGTTATAGTATACAGACTTCTCTGTGATAATTCAGTTGATGAGCACATTGTCGATATACTTGAAAACAAGCAGAATATATTTGATGCATATGCGGATAAATCAGAAGCTGCTGAGGAGATAACGGAGATTGATGATAAACTGTTCAGCAGTATTATGAATAGGGAAGCTGCGAGAATGATATAATGAAAGCATGGTGGCGAGAGAATCAAAAAAATCTTGATTATATTTTTGAAATGCGATATAATAGTTATACTACACAACAGATTCTATATTTGTTCGTAAATTCAGCAGATGAAAAGAGAGGACGGAAGCATGAGAAAGAGAATTTTATCCGGGATAATTGCTTTTGCATTAACCTTTAGCATGTTTAGTGTTTGCGGTGTTCCTGAAGATATCAGCGCAGATGCAGTACCAACAGTTACTGTGGGTGCTGATTTAACGGAGCAGCAGGTTTTTGCTCTGTACAATACACTTGGTATTGATCCGAATGCAGTTGAAATTCTCACCATAGACAATGCTATGGAGAGACATTATCTTGAAGGAAAGATATCAGATGACATTATCGGTACACGAACCCTGTCGTGTGCGTACATTCTTCCTATGTCAAGCGGCGGACTTGTGGTTAAGGCTGCAAATCTTACGTGGGTAACAGAAGGCATGATTGCCAATGCGCTTCTGACAGCCGGTGTTGAAAACTGTCAGGTTTATGCTACTGCACCTTTTGCAGTAAGCGGAACAGGTGCACTTACAGGTGTTCTTAAAGCCTATGAGAGCAGCGCTGATGTTAAGCTTGATGAGGAAAAGAAGGATACTGCCACACAGGAGCTTATCATTACAGGTGAGCTTACTGATGAGATTTCGGCTTCAGAGGAACAGGGTACTGACGCAAAGGAAAATAACGATCAGGTTATTGAGTTTATGAATGAAATCAAAACCGAAGCGGCAAACGAACATCTTACCGAAGAACAGGCAAGGGATATCCTTGATGCTGCGATTAAGCAGTTTAACATTAGTTTTTCGGATGAGATGTACGGCAAGCTTTTGGAATATCTTATGACATTCAGTACTCTCGAATATGACAAGGATTTCAGCAAATCACTTAAGGATCTTACTGACAGAATCAAGGAAGGATTTAACGTCAATATCAACATTAATGTGGTAAACGGTGATATGAGTCTTGAAACCGGATACAACTTTATCAAACAGTTTTTTGTAAATCTCGTAAACTACATAAAATATGTATTCGGTGATTTTAAGGTAAATATAAACGTTGATACTACGGGTATTAAGAACAATATCTTCAGCACAATAGACGGAATTAAGGATGAGATAGTAAGTTCGGCAGACAGCTTAAAGGAAAATATTGATTCCAGGGCAAATGAAAGAGAAGAAGTACCGGAGGAAAATATTCCGCAGGAAGATAATTCTGAAGAGATTCCGGAAGAAAACATGCAGGAAAATAATGAAAATATAAACGAAGAGGCTGCCGGGGAAAATATTGCTGAAGAAGCGGAGGAAAACTAAATGGCATATATAGGTATTATTTTTGCTGCGATACTTATTGTCAAATCAATAATATCCGGCACGGTTAAGAAAATCATTGGAAATATCATAGCTTTTGCACTTATGATTGCTTCTCCGTTTATTTTACAGGCGGTATATTCGGCAAAGGGAACGCCTTCAATAGTAATGGACGAACTGGGTTCACGTGTGGTGGAAGTTTCAAACGGTTATTTTATCGCTGGTGCGATAGCAGTAACAGTTCTTTTTTCTTATGGAATATTCGGATTTATACGCAACAGTGTTCTTCCGAAAAGACTTGCTGGTATTTCAGCACTGATTCCGACTCTGCTCTATCTTGGTTCTCTGACACGGGGAACAGAGCTTTATGTACCTGAATTCAAGGCACTTGGACTGATACCTGTCTCTTATACACATCTCCGAGCCCACGAGACAGGCAGAAATCT
>CAMCOJ010000040.1 GCA_945876405.1 uncultured Ruminococcus sp. | reverse complement strand
TGTTTCCGATACAGGCAAAATCAATACCGGCAGATCCACCTACAAGGCTCTTATTCTTCCTCCGGACAAATACAAAAACGTGTGGATATACGGAGAATATACTGTAGATGTTGATATCTCAGAAGTTCCTGAGATTTCCAAAGTCACGACAAGTGTAAGTACGACAGTAACATAAATAGAGCAGATAAAAAACATAATATACAATATCGTAGATAATCCCCGTATCATAACAATACGAGGATTATTTTTTCGTCATAATTTATGAACAAAATATTAATTTTTAAAAATCTCTAAAAAAACTATTCACAAGCACATTTTTTTTGTGTATAATAATGTTGTATGGAATTGATTAGAATAAGTTGCATTTATTTTAATTAAAAATTTTGAAAGGATGTATATTCCAATGGTTAAGAAAAATTTAACAGGCAAAGCTGCAGCGGCAGCAGCGGCATTAACTCTTACAGTTTCATCATTAGGACAGCTGGCAGCTGTTCCCGGAAACAAAGTAAGTGCTGCAGAAACAGACAACTATGCAAAACTTTTACAGGCATCACTCTTCTTCTATGATGCCAATATGTGCGGAAAACAGGTTGAATCAAAGGGTCTTATGTCATGGAGAAGCAACTGTCACACAAGTGACGAAGTTGACGGCGGTTTCCACGATGCCGGTGACCATGCTATGTTCGGACTTCCGCAGGGCTATACAGCTTCTACTCTCGGATGGGCTTACTACGAATTCAAAGATTCATTTGACAGTCTTGGTGTAACGGATCATTACAAGACAATCAACGATTACTTTGCAAAGTTCTTTAGAGATGCAACAGTTCTCTCAGGTGATTCAGTTTCAAAGTTCTGTATCCAGAAGGGTCTCGGTGACACTGACCATTCATACTGGGGTGCACCTGAACTTCAGGGTGACAGAGGCGGATGCGACTGGAGATCATCAGGTGCAGGTGAAATTGCAGCTGAGTACGCAGCAGCTCTTGCAGCAAGCTATGTAAACTTCGGAAATGCAGATGACCTTAAATACGCAAAGGCTCTCTATAACTACGCAAAAAATAATCCTTCATGCTCAACAGGTGACTGCCAGGGATTCTACAAGTCAGACAGCTTCAACGATGACCTTGCCTGGGCAGCAGGCTGGCTTTACAAGGCAACAAAGGAAGGTTCATACAAGAACGACCTTCAGAGCAACCAGAAAGAATACATCGGCTGGGCACACAGCTGGAATAACGTTGAACTCGGTGCTGCATGCCTGCTCGCTGAAGAAACAGGCGACTGGAGCAAGGTAAATTCATATTTAAGCGGTCAGTGCAGCGGAAACGGATACCTCTGCATGAGCGAATGGGGTTCAGCAAGATACAACTGTGCAATGCAGATGACAGCTCTTATTGCTTCAAAGAATTCAAACGCAGACTACAGTTCATGGTGCAAGAACCAGATGACATATATTCTTGGTCAGAATCCTGCAAACACATGTTTCGTAACAGGTTTCGCATCAAATTCCGCTAAGAATACTCACCACAGAGCCGCTTCAGGATGGCAGGGATATGACGGACCTGATGGTTTACAGAAGGGTACAAAGACATATCACCCTTCAAAGGGCCACGTTCTTGTAGGAGCTCTTGCAGGTGGTCCGGCTGACGCAGGCGGTACATATTCAGACGTAATTGACGACTACAAATCAAACGAAGTTGCTCTCGACTATAACGCAGGTCTCGTAGGTGCAGCTGCAGGTCTGTATTCTGTATACAAGACAGGTTCTGTTGCAGCATCATTTGAAGGAACAAAGAGTAACGGTGTCGGAAACGCAATTACAACACCTACTTCCGCACCAACCACAACACCTACTGTAAAACCTACTTCCACACCTACTTCAAATCCTACTTCTGCTCCTACTTCATCAGCAGGCGGTTATGAGCTTAAACTCAATCAGAAGGTTGACTATTCTGCTCTCCCTGAAGACGACAAGATGATTGGCTGGGACTGGGCTGATTTCAAGATTCCTTCATCTGAAAAGATCACAAAAGTAGATATTAATATCTCTTCTTCAAAGACTATCGGCAAGTGGGAAGGTGCTTTTGGTACATCAACAACCAAGTCTCCTGATTACTGGGCTCAGACAAAGGATATGTCCCAGACAGTCACAGGTAACAGCGGTACTATCACATGGAACATCGATTCCGATATCTCAAGCATTATCCAGACTCAGTATCAGGGTCAGCTTAAGTTCGGTATCTGGTGGATCGACTGCGGCGAGTTCACAATTGATTCCATAAAGGTTTACACGAACGGCAGTGGTTCGTCAACACCTACTTCAACACCAACCACAACACCTACTGTAAAGCCTACTTCCACACCAACTTCAGCTCCTACTTCATCAGCAGGCGGTTATCAGCTTAACATCAATCAGAAGGTTGACTATTCTGCTCTCCCTGAAGACGACAAGATGATTGGCTGGGACTGGGCTGATTTCAAGATTCCTTCATCTGAAAAGATCACAAAAGTAGATATTAATATCTCTTCTTCAAAGACTATCGGCAAGTGGGAAGGTGCTTTTGGTACATCAACAACCAAGTCTCCTGATTACTGGGCTCAGACAAAGGATATGTCCCAGACAGTCACAGGTAACAGCGGTACTATCACATGGAACATTGATTCCGATATCTCAAGCATTATCCAGACCCAGTACGGCGGTCAGCTTAAGTTCGGTATCTGGTGGATTGACTGCGGTGAATTCACAATTGATTCTATCAAGGTTTACACAGAAGGATCATCCACACCAACTTCAAAACCAACTACAACTCCTACTGTTAAGCCAACTACTGCGCCAACAACAACACCTACAGCATCACCTACTACACCATCAGACAGCAAAGTTAAGGGTGATGTAAATGATGACGGCACAGTTTCAACTGCAGACGTTGTTACATTATTACAGTCACTTATCGGCAAGAAGACACTTTCTTCAAACGGTAAAGCAAATGCTGATATGAACGGTGATAACAAGATTTCTATCCTTGACCTCATTCTCTTAAAGAATCAGATGCTCAAGTAATTTACTAAAAAACACTCCCGTGAAAGAATTTTCATGGGAGTGTTTTTGTATTTATAAAGGCTTTTTATTTGACTGAATTCTGTAAATTATTTTCGACTTAATAAATGAAGGGAGAAGAGTTGAAGCGGCTATACTTAATTTCATTTTAATTTCAGGTATGATATAAAAATGTCCCTTAAGAGTCATATCTATCGCATACCTTGCCACTTCTTCAGATTTTGCAGGACTGAAACTGTTCGATACGCCTATTCTTCTGTTAAACTCAGTCTGAACCGGTCCCGGACACAGAACACTTATCTGAACTCCGCTTCCTGATTCCTTTATCTCGCGGTACAGTGCCTGCGAAAGATTTAGAACATAGGACTTGGATGCATAATAAGCAGCCATAAGCGGTCCAGGATAAAATGCTGCAGATGAGGCAACATTCAGAATTGTTCCCTGGTCTTCCTTTCTGAATTTTTTATAGAATAATTTTGTAAGTATATGAAGGGCTGTAACATTCAGATTAATAAGCTCTGTTTCCTTTTTAAGCGAAGTTTTTTCAAAACTTCCAACCTCTCCTATTCCGGCATTATTAATCAGCAGATCTATCTTCATATCTTTACATGCCCGGAAAATATTCACTGCATTTTCCGTTTTTGAAAGATCAGCAGCAATTACTTTTACCCTTACCGGCAGAGTTTTTTTCAGCTGCTGAAGCTTATCCTTACTTCTTGCAACAAGTATAAGGTCATATCCAAGCTCGCTCAGATAAACAGCCATATCGTGTCCAAGACCAGTACTTGCTCCTGTTATAAGTGCTGTCATTTCTTTTCCTCCTAAAAAAATCAATGGTATAATTATAGCACAAATCTGACTTTTATTCAACTCGCTCCTGCATTTTTATAAGGTTATGAATCCTTTCGGTTTCAGAAAAAAATTAAGCAAAATAGACAAATTCCTCTTTACAAGTGACCGGTTTATATGTTATAATTAATATAGCAGAAATACTAAGGAGGAGATTATCAGAAAATGAATCAGAGCAATCAACTTTCCTACATCGTCACACCAAATGACTTTCTCAGTGCTGGTGCAGTTTCGGAAGATTTAAAAACAAAGCTCACTGATATGAACGTTGACAACGAAATCATACGCAAAGCTACACTTGCCGTATACGAAACCGAACTTAATATGATAATCCATGCAAATGGCGGTCTTATTGAAGCTCAGATTCTTCCTGACATGCTTAAAATCGAAGCCTCGGATAACGGTCCGGGAATTCCCGATGTCGAAAGAGCGATGGAAAACGGCTATACAACTGTTTCTCCTGACTCAGAGGTTCGTGCACATGGTATGGGCAGAGGATGCGGACTTTCAAAGATACGCAGCTGTACTGATAATTTCGAGATTGAAACAGAACTCGGATGCGGTACGACCATAAGATTCGAAATTAACCTCAGATAAAATATATTTTCCAAAAAATTCAATTAAAAAATCAGGTATACAGAATTTTCTGTATACCTGATTTTTTATTTCTGAATTCTTATTATTGCATCCTTCGGGAAAATCCTGTCACACGGAATCGAAAATTTCATCATTGCGTGATTTGCACTTTCTACCGGCTCATCATGTTCATTGTATATTGTTTCTGCTTTGATAATCTGCGGCTTTGCTCCCGGTGAAAATACCTCAAGTGTATCTCCGGCAAGAAATTTATTACGCTGTGTTGCGTAGATCCGCCCCCCTCTGCACTCATCAACCACGGCTACAACATCATATTCACGGATATATCCTCCGGTTTCATAGTACTGGCTTTCTTTCGGATGTCCGAAAAAGAATCCTGTACAGTACTTTCTGTGACTTACCTTAAACACCTCATCGTATACCCACTGAGGAACAGGTTCGCCCTTCAGACAGCAGTCCACAGCCATTCTGTAGGCATTTGTAACTACTGATACATAATAGGCTGACTTTGCCCTTCCCTCAATCTTCAGACTGTATATGCCAGCTTCACGGAGTTTATCAATGTGCTCTATCATTGACATATCCTTGGCATTGAGTATATATGTTCCCTGTTCATCTTCGAAAACAGGATAAAACTCTCCCGGTCTCTTTTCCTCCTGCAGATGATATCCCCATCTGCACGGCTGTGCACATTCTCCGCGGTTTGCATCACGGTTTACAAGATAACTCGAAAGAAGGCATCTTCCTGAGAACGATACACACATAGCACCGTGCACAAAGCATTCTATTTCCATTTCTTTCGGTGTTTTGGCACGTATTTCTGCAATCTCATCAAGACTGAGTTCGCGTGCAAGAACCACACGCTTACAGCCCATATTGTAGAGTTCATTAGCAGAAACATAATTTACAATACCTGTCTGTGTGGAAGCGTGTATTTCCATATCAGGTGCGTATTTTTTTATAAGGGATATGATTCCGAGATCAGCTGCGATAAGTGCGTCTACGCCGCATTCAACAGCTTCACGTACAAATTGTTCAAAAAGCGGGATCTCGTTGTTTCTTGGAAGAGTATTGCAGGTAAGATAGACTTTTACTCCTTTTTCGTGTGCAAGCTTTACAGCCTCCATAAGGCCTTCGTAGTCAAAATTTCCTGATGATGCTCTCATTCCGAAATTTTTTCTTCCAAGGTATACTGCATCGGCACCGTAGTTAAGTGCAGAGAGCAGTCTTTCGCGGTCGCCCGCCGGGGAAAGGACCTCCAGTTCCAAAGTTATGGCCTCCAGTTATTCATTTTATTTTTTCTTAAAAGTCGTAAGGATCTATGCCGGCAGCATAGAGGTTTTCTTCGTGCTGCTCAAGTGTTTCAGCGTAGTAAACTTCACGGGTTTCGATATTGGCACAGAAGTAGTAATAATTTGTTTCATTTGGCCAGAGGACTGCTCTGATTGCATCGATACCAGGGCTGCATATCGGTCCCGGAGGAAGTCCTGTTGACTGGTATGTATTGTATGCATTAAGCATCCTGTTATTAACTGAATAATCGTCAAGCTCTTCAAGATATTCGCTGTATTCACGTGTAGGGTCGGATTCGAGTGACGGGAACATGTCAGCATTTGCAAGACGGTTGTTAAAAACTGAGGCAACATTTTTCATATCAGCTGTGTCTCTCGCTTCAAGCTGAACAATTGATGCCAGTGTTATTACCTTATCCATTGACATGCCGAGTTCGGATGCTCTCTTCTGTATTTCTTCATCATACTTTGCTTCAAAGTTTTCATATACTTTTCTGAGAATAACCTCATAATCGGCTTCTTCAAGATCCTCAAAATTATCTGAAGGAGCTTTGTAGAATTCATATGTATCCGGGAAGAAATAACCCTCCATACGGTCAAATCTAAGGTCATTTGCAGAGGACTTTGGTATAAGGGATTCAAAGTCGTAGTCATCAAGACCCATGTTGAAGTAATAAACAAGCTTGTCTGCATCACATACGCCTTCTTCTTCAAGCATATATGCAGCATCTCTGAGACGTGTACCTTCCTTGAAAGTTATGCGTACTGTTTCCTTTTCAACATAGTTATCACGCTGAAGTTCCTCAAGAATATCCTGATATCCCATGTTAGGACGAAGATTGTGTGTTCCTGAAACATAGTCAAGCGGACCTTCATTTCTCTTTTCCGAAAGTGAAACAAGAAGTCTGAACATCTTTTCAACTTTGATAATAGGTTCCTTTTTCTTTGTTTCCTGATCAACTGTCATTGCTTTTATTACATCATCAGTAGTTGCATCTTCAGGAACATTTACAATATATGTAGCTGCACTCTTGTCAATTCCAAGAAATTCACGTGCAAGGAATATCGTACCAACTGAAGCGATAACTGAAACACTCAGAATTGCAAAAGTAAAAACAAGACTTACTGCTATTCGGTTTCCTTTCCTTGGTTTGATGTATTTTACCTGTCTCACCGGTTTCTTCTGTTTCTGATTTGACTTTGATGCAGGAGAAGGTGAAAACAGTGAGTTTACAATTTTAGAAACTGAAAAACCTGTATTTTTTTTCCCGGACTTCTGGTTCTGAGCGTTTTCCTCTTTTAGATTATCCATTGATTTTTATTATTCCTTTCTCTGTTATAATATATTCAACGCTTTTATCATGCGGTTCGCACGGAACAGCATCATAAATAAGCGACTGATAACACAATCCGGCAGAAACAACTTCTGTATGTGAATCAAGAAACCGGTCATAATACCCTCCGCCGTACCCGGTTCTGTTTCCGGTCATGTCAAAGGCCATTCCCGGAACCAGACACAGAGTATCCGAAAAATCCTTTACTTTATTTTCTTCTATGTATTCCGGTTCAGGAATCCCCATGGATGAAGCCTTAAGTTCTGTCATACTTTCTATCCTCAGAAAATCCATCTGTCCGTTCTTCCGGCACCTCGGAACCGCAACTGTAATCCCCTGGGCAAGCAGATAATCAATTATACCGGACGTACCAGCCTCATGACCTACTGAAATATATGTGAGTACAGTACTTATACCATCAAGCAGTCCGGAACTGATAAGATTTTCGCATATTTTTCTGTCTGCAGATTTCTTTTCCTCACCTGATGAAAACACAGCCGAACGCCTGGCAAGTGCTGTCTTTCTGAAAGCCTTCTTATCCATAATCTATCTGTTGTAAACAAGAGATGCTGAAAGTGCATTTCTTATGTCTCTTGATCTGAGAATCTCAACTATCTTGAGGGCAAAATCAATGGCTGTGCCCGGACCCTTTGATGTAATGAACCTGCCGGATACACAAACTGTGCCCTCACCTGCAGCTGCACCTTCAAGCTGATCTTCAAATCCCGGATAGCATACTGCCTCGTGACCGTTAAGGAGCCCTTTGTGACCCAGTACGGAAGGAGCAGCACATATTGCTGCTACGTAGATATTATTCTTTACGCAATAGTCAATTGCATTCTGAACTGTAGATGAAGCTTCAAGGTTTTTTGTACCAGGCATACCACCCGGAAGGACAATCATTTCAGGTTTTTCATCTATCTTAAAATCCTTGTCAGCCATGTCTGACTGAACGAGAATACCGTGTGAGCCGCGTATCGCCTCTCTGCCTATCCCAACTGTTTTGATTTCGATTCCGCTTCTTCTGCAGAGATCAACAACTGTAAGTGCTTCAATTTCTTCAAAACCATCAGCTAAAAATAAATATACCATAAACTGTACCTCAATCTTTATTTTGATTTATTTGCATTATCTTCACGCATCTGTCTGTAAAATTCAGTTACTTCATTGTATTTTCCGCAGGTCATTTTTCCTTCAGGACATTTACCGCATCTTACACATGAAGGACCAGCCTTCTTAAATAAGGAAGGTGCCGCTTCACAGCAGAGCCGGAGCATTTCGTCGGCAACAGCTTTGATTTCCCACTGTGCTCTGTTACAGCATCTGAGACTGAAAAAGTTAAGAAGACTTCGTGCATTCATTGTAACAGCCATCTTTGTTTCGCATGAATTTGGAAGGACAAACCGTGCATCCTCAATAGCTTTCTTTTCTGCTTTTGAACGGGCAGTTTTTTCATCCATGCCTGCTGCGGTAAAATCTTCATAATGCTTCTTCTCCAGCATATCCGCAAGTGCATTGTATGTATCCAGTGCATCATTCATGGACTTCTCAAACATAGCCTTTGCCTCAGGAATCTTTTCAATCTCCGGAGGGGTTATATATACAAAACTGCTTTTCTTTACGTAGCGCTGACTCTGAACAGAAAACGACGCTATACGGTGTCTTGTTATCTGAGCAAGCAGTGTTCTTGAAACACCTTCTATCCCGAATGTGAAAGAAACATGCTCGACAGGGCTTTCGTGTCCGATATTTGCAAGCATCTGAACAAAACCTGAAATTTTCTCTTCATCAAGTCCTTCCATCATCGTTTCAATTCCTGAATCAGAATAGCATAGTTTTGCTGCGGCTGCTACTATCTTTTCCGGCTCGGGTGTATGAGCTATTAATGTTACTTTCACAGGGTATCATCTCCAAATAAATATTCCATTTTATTTTAACATTTATCAGGGCAAAAGTCAATATGCGTCAGAGGCAAAATATACCTGTACTATCCAAGTATACTCATTATATCATCTGTTGACATCCTCATGATGTTGCCTTCACCGCTGACAGCAAGTTCGGCAAGTTCAGCTTTGTTTTTCTGAAGATCACATATTTTCTCCTCTATCGTTCCCCGGGTGATAAGCTTGTAAATCTGAACATTTCTCTTCTGACCGATTCTGTAAACACGGTCTGAAGCCTGATTTTCAGCAGATACATTCCACCACGGGTCGTAATGGATTACTATATCCGCTCCTGTAAGATTAAGACCGGTTCCTCCGGCTTTGAGGGAAATAAGAAAAACATTTGTATCGTCTTTGTTGAATTTATTTACCATATTAAGACGCTCACGTGGCTTTGTTGAACCGGTAAGCATGAAAAAACTAATTTCCATTTCATTCAGACGTTCCGCTATCCTGTCAAGCATGGTTGTAAACTGTGAGAAGATAAGAAGTTTGTGTCCTGAATTAACACATTCCTCAACCAGTTCACAGCAGAGGTCCAGTTTACCGCTTCCGCCTTCATAATCATCAAAAGCAATGGACGGATCACAGCAGATCTGACGAAGTCTGGTAAGCATAGCAAGTATCTTAAGTTTTTCCTGCTCATCCGCACTCTCACGCAAAGTGTTCTTTATACTGAGAACATTTGCTGAATACAGCTTTGACTGTTCCGTGCTCATATCTGAATAAAGTATGGTTTCTGTTTTTTCCGGAAGTTCAGTAAGAACCTCCTTTTTCATACGCCTTAAAATGAACGGTGAAACAATTTTCTGAAGCGAGACAACGGCTTCACTGTCCTTGTTTTTAACTATCGGTGTCTCAAAACTCTTCTTGAATGAAGTATATCCGAAGAGATATCCCGGCATAATGTAGTCAAATATACTCCAGAGCTCTGCAAGACTGTTTTCAACCGGCGTACCCGTCAGAGCATATCTGACTTCACTGTCTATCCCCTTTACTGCCTTGGCAGCCTGCGTTGAATGATTTTTTATATACTGTGCCTCATCGATAAACTGCATATAGAAATGCTTTCCGTCATATTCGGCAATATCACGGGAAATAATTGAATATGAAGTAATGATAACATCATATTTTTCTGTCTCACTGATAACAGCCTTTCTTTCATTAGCCGTTCCGTTTACAACAGCTGCCGAAAGTTCAGGTGCAAATTTTTTTATCTCGCTTTCCCAGTTAATCGTAAGAGAAGCAGGGCAGACTACAAGGTTTGTTCTGTGTTCAGTACTGTTTATTTTGGCATCGGCCATAAGTGAAATTGCCTGAAGAGTTTTACCAAGACCCATATCATCGGCAAGCACTCCGCCGAATTTGTAGTTTGCTATTGTCCTGAGCCATCTGAAACCATACTTCTGATAGTCACGCATAATATTGTCAAGGTGTTCAGGAGCGTGAAGATTTTCCGCATCATCGGCCATATGACGATATTCTTCAACTCTGGTTCTGAACTGTTTGTTTCTCTTGATTCTGAGTGCCTCGGTGTCACCGGCCAGATTATCCAGGTAGAGCATACGGTACGCAGGAATGCTTATTCTTTCCTTCAGGAATGTCTTGTCAGTAATATTCAGACTGTTTGTAAGTTCAGCAAGCTCTGAAATACCTGAATCAATCTCCGCAAACGAACCGTCTTTCAGACGATGATACTTCACACCGCTCCTGTACGCATTAAGGAGTTCAAGAAGTTCTTCAGCAGAATAATTTTCCTCCGTTATCTCAAGCTGAAGCAGACTGCTCTCAGGTTTTATTCCTATTACCGGACGTGCTGCTGGTCTTATTCTGAAATTTTTAAATCTTTCAGACGCAAAAATCTCCATATTGCCCATCAGTCTGTCAAGTCCCTCGGAACACAGTCTGTACAGAGTATCCTCATCAGGGACAACAAGAGGGTGTTTTGGGTCGGAAGTATGTTCAAAATAATCTGAAACCATATTTTCCACAGCGTATTCCCTGGCTCTTATACACATCTGACGCTGCCGACGATACTCCTTGTGTAGATCTCG
>CAMCOJ010000039.1 GCA_945876405.1 uncultured Ruminococcus sp. | reverse complement strand
AAGGAGTATCGTCGGCAGCGTCAGATGTGTATAAGAGACAGGTTACAAAGCGTGCTCTCGTTATCGGCGGCGGTATTGCCGGTATCCAGACAGCTCTTGACATTGCTGATGCAGGTTTCCCTGTTGATATCGTTGAAACAAAGCCTACTATCGGCGGCAAGATGGCTCAGCTCGACAAGACATTCCCTACACTTGACTGTGCAGCATGTATCCTTACACCAAAGATGGTTGAGGTTGCCCAGCACGAAAATATCAGAATCTTCTCATACAGTGAAGTTTCAGAGATCAAGGGCTTCGTAGGTAACTTTGATGTTAAGATCAAGCGCCGTGCACGTTACGTTAAGGAAGACATCTGTACAGGATGCGGTGCATGTACGGAAAAATGTCCTCAGAAGAAGGTTCCGAACGAATTCAACCTCGGTATGGATAACCGCCGTGCAATCTACATTCCGTTTGCCCAGGCAGTTCCGAAGGTAGCAACAATTGACGCTGACTACTGTACAATGCTCAAAACAGGCAAGTGTGGTGTCTGCTCAAAGGTCTGCACAGCAGGTGCTATTGACTACCAGGCAAAGGATGAATACGTTGAGGAAAAATACGGCGCAATCGTAGCTGCAACAGGCTTCAACCCTATTTCAATGGATAAGTTCGACGAATATGCTTATTCACAGTCCAAAGACGTTATCACATCTCTCGAATTCGAAAGACTTACAAACGCAGCTGGTCCTACAGCAGGTAAACTCCTCCGTCCTTCAGACGGCGAACATCCTCACACAATCGTATTCGTACAGTGCGTAGGTTCAAGATGTGCAGCATGTGCTGAAAAAGGCAAGGAATACTGCTCAAAGATCTGCTGTATGTACACAGCAAAGCATGCAATGCTTACACGTGACAAGTATCCTGATACTGATGTTTATGTATTCTACATAGACGTTCGTACACCTGGTAAGGCATTTGACGAATTCTATCGCCGTGCTGTTGAAGAATACGGTGTTCACTATATCAAGGGTATGGTCGGAAAGGTTTCACCTGAAGGCAACAAGCTCAAGGTTCAGGCTTCAGACCTTATTGCCGGCAAACAGCTTCACATCGATGCTGACCTCGTTGTTCTTGCCGCTGCTATCGAACCTGACAAGTCTGCACGTCCGCTTGCTACTATGCTTACAGCAAGTATGGATACTAACGACTTCTTCACAGAAGCTCATCCAAAGCTTCGTCCTGTAGAAAGCCCGACAGCAGGTGTATTCCTCTCAGGTACTTGTCAGGGTCCTAAGGATATTCCTGAAACAGTATCACAGGCTGGTGCTGCTGCTTCAAAGGTTATCGGACTTCTCTCCAAGGATAAGCTCACAGGTAACCCATGTGTTGCTCACTCAGACGAAAATATGTGTAACGGCTGTTCAACATGCGGAAACGTATGTCCTTACGGCGCTATCACTTACGAAGACAAGGAATTCAGAATGCCTGACAGAACAACAAAGATGCGCAGAATCGCTGTTGTTAACGAAGCAGTATGTCAGGGCTGCGGCTGCTGTACAGTTACATGTATGTCAGGCGCTATGGATCTCAAGGGCTTCATGAATAAACAGATTATGGCGGAGGTAGACGCAATATGCAAGTAAACGGAGAATTCAAGCCGCTTATTGTGGCTTTCTGCTGTAACTGGTGTTCCTACGCAGGCGCTGACCTTGCAGGTAACAACAGACTTAACTATCCGGCAGAAGTAAAGATTATACGTGTTCCATGCTCATGCAGAGTTAATCCGATGTTCATTCTCCGTGCTTTCCAGCGCGGTGCTGACGGTGTTATCCTCTGCGGATGTCATCCGGGAGACTGTCACTATACATCAGGTAACTATTACACACGCCGCCGTATGGCACTTCTCTTTTCAATGCTCGATTACCTCGGCATCGAAAAGGAACGTACACGTGTGGAATGGGTATCAGCAGCTGAAGGTGCAAAGTTCGCTGCAACAATGAATGATTTCGTTGAGAAGATTACAGCTCTCGGCGAAAACAAGAGACTGGAGGATCTGAGATGCAAGAAATAAAACGCGAAGATCTCATAGCAAAGGCTGCCCAGTTACTCGCTGACGGTACTGTTGACCGTGTTATCGGCTGGAAAAAGGGCGAATTTGATTATGACGTAACACCTGCAGTGTTCACTTCAAAGGAAGAACTCGAAAGCGAATTTGTATGGAACGACTTCTGCGGTGCAAACTTCTCTAAGTATCTTAGAAAAGAAGCAGACAAGACTGAAAGCAAGGTTATGGCATTCCTTAAGCCTTGTGACACATACAGCTTCAATCAGCTCCTTACTGAACACAAATTTGACCGTGAAAAGGTTTATGTTGTGGGCATACCATGTAACGGAATGCTTGATGACAGCAAGATAAAAGAACGCGCAAACGGTATTTCTTCAGTTTCAGAAGAAAACGGCAAGGTTGTTGTGGATACTCTCTACGACGGAAAAATCACACTCGAAAGAGCTGAGGTACTTGCTGAAAGATGCGCAAACTGTAAATCAAAGAAACATGCCGCTTATGATGAACTCCTCGGCGAAGAGGGAGAAGTTCTCGACAGTGCAAGATTTGACGAAGTGGAAAAGCTCGAAGCTATGACAGCTGATGAACGTTTTGCTTTCTGGCAGAATGAACTTTCACGCTGCATCAGATGTAACGCATGCCGTAATATCTGCCCTGCATGTACATGTGAAAAGTGCGTATTTGACAACCCTGCTTCAGGCGTTGAAAACAAGGCTATATCAGATTCATTCGAAGAAAAGATGTTCCACATCATCCGTGCATTCCATGTTGCCGGCAGATGTACAGACTGCGGCGAATGCTCAAGAGTATGTCCTCAGAACATCCCTCTCCACCTTCTTAACCGTAAGTTCATCAAGGATATGAATGAATTCTATGGTGAATATCAGGCAGGTGCCGAGGTGGGCAGCCGTGCTCCGATTGTTGACTTCACAACGGAAGATATCGAACCTTGTGATGCAGTAGAAAGAGGTGGCGAGAATGCGTAAGATTTCACTTGACAAAATAAATCAGCTTTTCGCTGAGATTTCTTCAAAGAGCAGCCTCTACATCCCTGTTGACACAGCTGCAGGTGCTAAGTTTGAAAAATACGACGGCACAAAGACAATGTCAGATGCTCTCAACACAGTAAGAAGCGCAAAGGATTTCTTCTTCCCGCAGACAGAAAACATGGTTGACTTCAAGGTTGAAGGCAAAAACATTGAGATTGTTGAACCGGTTAATGAATATGAAGATTTTGTAGTATTCGGCGTTCGTGCATGTGACGTAAAGAGCTTCGAAATCCTCGACAGAGTATTCCTTGCTGATCCTGTGGATAATTTCTACAAGAACAGACGTGAACACGGCATCATCGTATCAATGGCCTGTACAAAGCCTGCAGAAACTTGTTTCTGCGGAACTTTTGGCATTGATGCTGCAAGTCCTGCCGGCGATATCGTATGTCATAAGACAGATGATACTCTCTATCTTGACGCTAAAACTGAAAAGGGTGCACAGCTCCTCGACAGCTTAAACGCTCTTACAGAAGAAACAGACAGCTCAGCAGTTGATGCTCAGAAGGCTAAGACAGCTGAAATTATGAAGAAACTTCCTCTTGCAGGACTTGATGCATCTGCCTTTGGTGCTGACAAGACAATGGAATTCTTCAATGCTCCTGAATGGAAAGAACTTTCAGAGGCATGTCTTGGCTGCGGTACATGTACTTTTGTATGTCCTACATGTCAGTGCTACGACATCAAGGACTTCAGCACAGGCCACGAAGTTAAGCGTTTCAGATGCTGGGACTCATGCATGTATTCTGACTTCACAAGGATGGCTCACGGTAATATCCGTAACTCACAGCTTGAACGTTTCCGTCAGAGATTCATGCACAAACTCGTTTACTATCCTACAAACAACGAAGGAATCTTCGGCTGCGTAGGATGCGGACGCTGTCTGGCTAAGTGCCCTATCAATATGAACATTGTTAAGGTAATGAAAAAATTAGGAGGTAACAAGTAATGATGAATGATCCTCATATTCCTGTAATAGGTGTTGTTACTGATATCAGAATCGACACACCTGATGTAAAGACATTCCGTGTTGTTACTCCTGACGGAAAGAAGGCTTTCGACCATATGCCTGGTCAGTGTGCTATGCTCTCAATTCCTGGCGTTGGTGAAGCTATGTTCTCAATTACATCATCACCTACAAATACAGAATTCATGGAATTCTCGATCAAGAAGTGCGGCTGCCTTACACAGTGGCTCCACGCTATGGAAGTAGGCCAGCAGATTACAATCCGCGGACCATACGGAAATGCATTCCCGGTTGACACTGAATTTGCCGGCAAGGATATGCTCTTTATTGCCGGTGGTATCGGTCTTGCACCGCTCCGTTCAGTAATCAACTACTGCCGTCACTACCGTGACCGTTACGGAAAGATCGACATCGTTTACGGTTCAAGAAGTATGGAAGACCTTGTTGACTACAAGGAAATCATCGATGAATGGGTAAAGGATGACGGTATTGACGTACATCTTACAATCGACCGTGAACAGCCTGAATGGACAGGTCACGTTGGTTTCGTACCGAACTATGTTAAGGAACTCGGTTTTGATACAAACAAAACTGCAATCCTCTGCGGACCTCCGATTATGATCAAGTTTACACTTGCCGGTCTCCAGGAACTCGGATTTGACAAGACACAGGTTTACACAACAATGGAACTTCGCATGAAGTGCGGTGTTGGTAAATGCGGCCGCTGCAACATCGGTCCAAAGTATGTCTGCAAGGACGGTCCTGTATTCAGATGCGATCAGGTTGACGAACTTCCTGACGAATATTAATATTTTTAAAAGTAACCGAGAGGAGTATATATATTATGGAAAACATGGTAAACATTTACCTGTTCGGCAAACAGTATTCTGTTCCGGATCATCTCACAATTATGCGTGCTATGGAATATGCCGGCTACCAGCTCATTCGTGGCTGCGGATGCCGTAACGGTTTCTGCGGTGCATGTGCTACTATCTACCGTATCAAGGGAGATACACAGCTCAGAACATGTCTGGCATGCCAGACAAAGGTTGAAGAAGGTATGTACGTTGCTACACTTCCTTTCTTCCCGCTCGTAAAGCAGGTTTACGATATCAACGAAGTTAAGACAACCGAACAGGTTATGATGCAGCTCTACCCTGAAATCTACGCTTGTGTTGGCTGTAACGCTTGTACAAAGAGCTGCACTCAGTCTCTTAACGTTATGCAGTACATCGCTTACGCTCAGAGAGGCGAATTCGAACTCTGTGCTGAAGAATCATTTGACTGCGTAATGTGCGGCGTATGTTCATCACGCTGCCCTGCCGGTATCTCACATCCGCAGGTTGCAATGCTTGCAAGAAGAATCAACGGTAAGTACCTTGCTCCTGCAAGTGAACACCTTGAAAACAGAGTTAAGGAAATCGAAAACGGTGACTTCACACAGCTTCTTGAAGCTCTTATGGGCAAGCCGATTGAAGAAATGAAAGAACTCTACAACAACAGAGAGATTGAAAAGTAAGGAGGATATCAGCAATGTATTCAGCAGAATTTCAGGAATCATTAAAGAAGGTTGAAGCTAACAGAGCTGCAAATACTGCTCTTGAACCAAGACGTATGACAGCTCAGGAAAAGGATGATCTCCTTGCAGCTTACCATCCTGACTACAAGAAGAGCGAATTTTCAGAGCTCAAGATTGGTCCTAACAAGGGTGAAGTAGTTCCTCACGAACTCGTTGAAATCCTTCAGGCAAAGAGCCGTATCAAGGCTTCTGACATAAACCTTGAAGATGTTAAGTATGACGTTGACGTTCTCGTTATCGGCGGCGGCGGCGCAGGTACATCTGCTGCTATCGAAGCTCACAATGCCGGTGCTAAGACAATGATCGTTACAAAGCTCCGTATGGGCGATGCAAACACAATGATGGCTGAAGGTGGTATCCAGGCAGCTGACAAGGAAAACGACTCACCTGCACAGCACTACATCGATGCTTTCGGCGGCGGTCACTTCGCAGCAAAGAAGGAACTCCTTGCAAAGCTAGTATGCGATGCTCCTGGCGCTATCAAGTGGCTCAATGAGCTCGGCGTTGAATTCGACAAGGACGAAACAGGCCGTATGGTAACAACACACGGCGGCGGTACTTCACGCAAGAGAATGCATGCTGCAAAGGACTACTCAGGTGCAGAAATCATGCGTACACTCCGTGATGAAGTAATCAACCTCGGTATTGAAGTTGTTGACTTCACATCTGCTATTGAACTCATCCTTGATGAAAACGGCAGAGCTGCAGGTGCAGTTCTCATGAACATGGAAACAAAGGAACTCATGGTTGCACGTGCAAAGACAGTTATCATCGCTACAGGCGGTGCAGGACGTATGCACTACCAGGGCTTCCCTACATCAAACCACTACGGTGCTACAGCTGACGGTCTCGTACTCGGCTACAGAGTAGGCGCTAAGCTCCTTTATCCTGAAACACTTCAGTATCATCCGACAGGTGCTGCTTACCCACAGCAGATTTTCGGTGCTCTCGTTACTGAAAAGGTTCGTTCACTCGGTGCCAAGCTCGTAAACGTAAATGGTGAAGTATTCATGCACCCACTGGAAACACGTGACGTTTCTGCTGCTTCAATCATTCGTGAATGTTCAGACAGAAACAACGGTGTGGACACAGGCAGCGGCAAGGCTGTATGGCTTGACACTCCAATGATTGAAATCATCGGCGGTGAAGGCACAATTGAAAAGCGTATCCCTGCTATGATGCGTATGTTCGCTTCATACGGTATTGATATCCGCAAGGAACCAATCCTTATCTACCCTACACTCCACTACCAGAACGGTGGTCTCGACATCAACGTTAACGGTATGACAACAAATGTTGAAAACCTCTTCGTTGCCGGCGAAGCTGTTGGTGGTATCCACGGTAAGAACCGTCTTATGGGTAACTCACTCCTCGATATTATCGTATTCGGCCGTAACGCTGGTATCAACGCAGCAGCTACAGCAAAGAACGTAACAGTTGGCAAGCTCAGCCTTGAACACATCGCTAAGTTTGATGCTGAACGTGAAGCTGCAGGTATCGTAACAGATACAGTATCACCTAAGTTACTCCCTGACTACCGCGGAAACAAGAGCGGAATGTAATCTTTCTGCATATAATAAATAAACACAGCAAACCCCTGTTTAACACAGGGGTTGATGTGTGTTTTAATAAAATATTTTGTTGATTTTTGTTGATTTATTAATTCAAAAGGCAGTCCGATTAACACATGAAAAAATTTATGTTTTCATCGGAATGTTTTTTATGTAACTTTTGGAGGTTTGTTAAAATGAACTTATTTAATGGTGTAATATCCATTACAGGTATTGGTTTCCTGATGTTTGTAATATTCATCGTGGCAGGACTCGGATATCTTCTCGGAAGAGTAACAATCAAGGGTGTATCACTCGGTACAGCAGGCGTTTTCATCATAGCACTTCTTTTCGGTGCTCTTGTATTCTCAGTTGATGGCAATGACCTTGTTACAACCAAATTCGGCGCTGAAGCTGCTCTTGCGAAAAACAGCTTCAAGATTATAGAAAATCTCGGACTCATTCTGTTCGTAACATCGGTTGGATTCATTGCCGGTCCGAACTTCTTCTCAAATCTTAAGAAGAACTTTACGTCCTACGCACTTCTTTCACTTATAATCATCATCCTTGGCGGTCTTACAACTGTATTCTGCATCAAGGTATTTGGCTGCGATACAGCAATGGCAGTTGGTCTTCTCTCAGGTGCGCTTACTTCAACACCTGCTTTCTCAGCTGCAAAGGACACTATCAGCTCTGTATATGCCAATGATGCTGAACTCATCGCTAAGTATGAGGATATCGTAACAGTTGGTCACGGTATCGCTTACCTCTTCGGTGTTGTAGGTGTTGTTCTCTTCGTACAGATTGTTCCTAAGATGCTCAAGGCAAATCTTGATGAGGAACGTAAGAAGATTGCCTCTGTTGACACAGGTGCAAAGAAAAACGAAGGCAAAAAGCTTTTTGACATCGACGGTTTCGGACTTGCAGCATTTGCCATTGCTGTAGTACTCGGTATGTTCATCGGCGGAATCAAGATTCCTATGGGTTCTTCAACATTTTCACTTGGTACAACGGGCGGATGTCTCCTCGCTTCACTGGTAGTTGCTCACTTTGGCCACTTCGGCTCTCTTAACATGAAGCCTGAAAAGAGAATGCTCGAAATCTTCCGTGAATTCGGTCTTATGGCATTCCTTATTGGTGCCGGTATCCCTGGCGGTGCTTCATTCATCAAGTTCTTCCAGCCTGAATACTTCCTCTATGGTATCCTTATGACAACCGTACCTATGATTGTAGGTTTCATCATCGCAAAGTACGTTATCAAGCTTCCACTTTTCAACAACCTCGGTGGTATCACAGGAGGTATGACATCAACACCTGCACTCGGAACACTTATCAACGTTGCAAAGACTGACGATGTAGCTTCTGCATATGCAGCTGCTTATCCGGTTGCTCTTATTGCGGTTGTACTTGTTTCACAGTTCATAATAATGCTGTTCAGCTAATTTTATCTGTACAGCAGACAGGTAATATCTATGAAACAGATTGAAATATCACGGGCAACAATGGGGCGTATCCCGACATATCTGAAATACCTTAAAGATAAAGCCCTGAAAACTGAAAATATTTCAGCTACAACTCTTGCCAAAGAACTTGGTCTGGGTGAAGTTCAGGTTCGAAAAGATCTTGGTGCCGTAAGCGGTGCAGGCCGTCCTAAAACCGGATATAATGTTTCTGAACTTATCGCAGTTCTGGAAAAATTCCTTGCTCATGATGAAAACAGCAATGTAGTCATCGTAGGAGCAGGAAAACTCGGAAGAGCACTTCTGGACTACGGCGGATTCAGGGATTACGGTCTCGATATAATGGCCGCTTTTGACAAAGCTGTAGATACACCTGAGAAAAGCAATCTGGGAAAACCTGTTTACTCTATGGATATGCTTGACGATTTCTGCAAAGAAAACAACATACGAATAGGAGTAATAGCAGTTCCGGCTCAGAGTGCACAGGAAGTATGCGACCGTTTTATAAAAAATGGTATAAAAGCTATATGGTGCTTTGCTCCATGTACTCTTGACGTACCTGATAATATCCCCGTTCAATATGAAAACATGGCACTTTCACTGGCCTATCTGAATAAGAAAATCTGATAAAAAGATTTTTATAAAACAGTCTCCCTTTTATTGCGGAGGAGATAAAGAAGTTTTATCGTATCTTACTGAAGGCTGCGTAACAGCATAAGTTACGCAGCCTTATTTCTTTTTCTGACATAATCCATGCGTTTGTTTTATAATGAGAATAGAAAAAATTTCGAGCTGTGCAGTTGAAATGTAATATATTGCCATAAAGTTTAGCGTAGCATTCCCTAAACGCATTTGTTTGATGCAGGAACGCACATAGAGATGGTATGGTTATAAAACCAATCGTTCTCCTGATGATTCTGGTATATCATTTCAATCGCAGCAAGAGAAGAACTGCCACCTGGAGTCCATGACATTCCATTGTGCTTTTGACGTTTAGCTACAATGATGTCATTAGCTCTCTCTACAGAATTGCTTGAATTTCTGTAATTTAACTTTGTTCTTACTGCGTAACACACAATACCATATCTCTTTCTGTCTATATATGCAGTCAAAGCTACAATCCATTTCTTACCTTTTATCATATCTTCTGGTATATTTTCAAGAAATGAAATTGCACTCGTTACATCTCCAACCCATAAGTATCTAAGTAATTTTTCAAGACAACGGTTTTTGTCTTGCTTATTTTTATCTCTGGACTTTATAGACATACTCAGGTATTACTGACATCTTTTTTTCAGATGATACCAGTCAAGAATGATTTCGTATTTATGAAAGGCGAACATTTCTGTTATGCAGTTTTTATGTTTTTAACTTCATCAGTAAAGAATACTATTTCTTTGCTGAAAATATCATTGGCGAGCAGAAATGCAATTGCTGATTTGAAAAGATTTCTCATTCCAAAAGCTGTAAGAGAATAAGTTTTTGACCCGTTCTGAATATGAGCTACAGTATTTTCTACATATTTGCTTTCTTTCTTATAATCATCTGACTTCCGAATATCCTTCTGCCTCTTTACGCCGATGTCATCAATGGCTATGTAAACACAGTTATCACGTGATTTCAGTTGTATTTCATTGCTTTTGAAATTAACTGTTTCCTCACGATTTTCATTTATTTCTATTATTGCCTGCTCAATTTCAGCAAGTTGTTCCGGGAATGCTTTGTCTGGTGAACGCAACTCAGCTACGTCGGACGATAGAGTATGCGAGCTTATCGCTTTTTCATCGGTTTTATGGTATACAAGGTTTAATGTATCCACTGCATTTCTATAGCTTAATCTTAGAATACAATTTTGTTTCAATCATGGTTAAGCCTATTGAACATATTCTTTCTTTAGGCTTAAGGAATAAGGCATCAGAATGAATCCTCTGAACAGTAATACTTCCTGATTCAGTGTCGGCAACAGTTAACTTATTTTCTGATGATTTTTTTTAAAGCATTATCCAGATATTCTTCAGCTATTGCTTCACCGATTTCATTTCTTGCTTCAAGAATCGTTTTTTCGAGTTATAGGTTGATTTTATTATACCACATTTTCAATTCGTTTGGTAGTGTTATAGAAAGTTATTCTATCTTAATTGCACAGCTCAATTTTTTAAAGTTCGAAAAAGATAACCTGATTTTTTCATCATTGACTGAAAAAATATTATTATTATGGTTATAAAACCAGACATAACAACGACCAAATATGACTCAATCTGATCGCTACTGTTTTTTACCATTTCATGATTGTCATACTAAATAACTTTTTTAGGCTTTTCCTTTAATAAATTCAATCGTTTCGTTCTGATTTACTCAATGTAGCTGGATTGCTTGCTGGTATTTTGGATTTGATGTGAATGAAATTCCGAAAAATCCGGGCGTTCAAAGTAAAAAGCTACAACAATTTGATACTGCTAATACTAAGTGTAAATAAACTGTTATAATAGCTAAATTGTTCCTATATAGATATTAGAACTGTATCGAAAATCATTGACAAATAATTAATATTATGTTATCATGTTAGCGTTATAACAGTATTACTA
>CAMCOJ010000038.1 GCA_945876405.1 uncultured Ruminococcus sp. | reverse complement strand
AAGTGAGATTTCACGACAGGAAAGAAGAATTCAGCAGAAAGAGGAAAATCTTGACAAGAAGAATGACAACCTTGAGAAGAAGGAAGAGATTCTTCAGAACAAGATAAAATCAGCTGACGAAAAGCTCTCTGAAGCGGAATCAATCAAAAAAAGCCAGATGGACATCCTTGAAAAGATTTCTGAATTTACAAGAGAACAGGCCAAAGAGTACATCATCTCGCAGCTTGAAACTGAACTTGTCCACGAAAAGGCACTTAAAGTCGCTGCTTACGAACAGCAGATAAAGGATTCCTGTGAAGAAAAAGCAAGAAACTATATCTCTCTTGCAATCGCAAAATGTGCGGCAGACCAGGTTTCCGAATCATCAATTTCAGTTGTAGCACTTCCGAACGACGAGATGAAGGGTCGTATAATCGGACGTGAAGGACGTAATATCCGTACACTTGAAACACTTACAGGTGTTGACCTCATAATTGACGACACTCCGGAGGCAATCACACTTTCATGCTTTGACCAGGTAAGACGCGAGGTTGCAAGAATTGCACTTGAAAAACTCATATCTGACGGTCGTATTCATCCGACAAGGATTGAGGAAATGGTTGACAAGGCAAGACGTGAGGTTGAACACAAGATTAAGCAGGAGGGTGAACGTGCTATACTTGAGACAAACGTTCACAACATCAACCACGAACTTGTAAAGCTTATCGGACGTCTTAAATTTCGTACGAGCTACCGCCAGAATGTACTGAACCACTCTATCGAAGTTGCACAGCTTGCAGGCATCCTTGCTTCCGAGCTTGGTGTTGACGCAAATGTCGCAAGACGTGCAGGTCTTCTCCATGATATCGGTAAGGCTCTTACTTCTGAGATTGAAGGTTCACATGTTCAGATTGGTGTTGATGTCTGCAAGAAGTACAAGGAAAGTCCGGAAGTTATTCACGCTGTTGAAGCTCATCATAACGATGTCGAACCACAGACTGTTATCGCATGTATTGTACAGGCTGCCGATGCAATTTCAGCTGCAAGACCTGCTGCAAGATGTGAAAACTATGAAAGCTACATCAAGCGTCTTGAAAAGCTCGAAGAGATCTGCTCATCATATGAGGGAGTTGAAAAATGCTTTGCTGTTCAGGCCGGACGTGAAGTCAGAATCATGGTTCTCCCTGAGATTATCAATGATGAAAAGATGATTCTTGTTGCGAGAGACATTGTTAAACGCATTGAGGACGAGATGGACTATCCGGGACAGATTAAGGTTAATCTTATCCGTGAGAGCAGAGCAGTCGAATATGCGAAATAAACCAGCCTTTTACCCTACTCGGTTGAGTAGGGTAAATCTTTATAATAAAATATTTCTGGGAAAGGAAAAGAATTTTTATGTCTAAAACTCATAAAACCATATTTGGTACAACAGAAAAATCAAACTTTATACTGAATATGACAAATGACCAGTTTAACAAAACAGCATCTGTAATGTTCACTATAGGATTTTCGCTTATTTTTGTACTGTCTGCAGTTTCAGAAATAATTTCAAATATGATGGTTTCTGAAACAACATACGACTGGAAGATTATCCCTTCTATCTCTCTTGGAATAACAGGCATTCTCGGAGCAGTTGTATTTATCATTGCACTGATAAAGCAGACTCTCACCAAAAAACAGATTATCGGTTCACTGACGGCTCTTGCACTGACGGTGTTTATGTACATATCATATGTAAATTCTATAAGTACGGTTCAGGATTATTCAGGCTTTCTGGGATTCAGACACGGAAGATACGAGGGACTTCTCGTTCATCTGAGCTATATTTTCATTTTCCTCGGGAGCATGTCGATGAACAGTGAAAAAGCGGTAAATACAGTATTCAAAGTTTTTTCAGCGATAATGATTCTTGAAAGCATATGGTCTGCCCTTCAGTTCATTCCGTCATTTCCTGGATTTTACTATAAGATTCCTTATCTTATGGTGAATCCTATGCTTCCGAGCGGAACAGCCGGAAGTCCGGTATTTCTTGCTGTTATGCTTTCCGCCGGTCTTATCATATCAGCCTTCGGTGCTATGCATGATAAATCATCAGTTTTTTCAGTTATTTATAAACTGGCAGTTCTTCCTGTTTCATTCTTCCTTGTAAAAACCCAGACACTTGCAGGATATATCAGTTCTGCTGTAATTCTTGCTGCAGTTCTTACAGATTATATAAGAAGCAAAAAATCAGAAAAAACTGACAGCACCCCTCTTATACTTATGATTTCCGGATTTGCTGCAGCACTGGTTTTCATACTCATAAAAGGTTTTGCCGTTTATGACGGTGAAGTAATCTGGCAGGACGGATGCACGCGTCTCGGAGCATTCGGCCAGTATTCCGCATCGCTGGAAGGCAGCTTTGATATCCACGATATTACAGAAGTATATCCGTTTCTCTGGAACAAAGCCGCAGAGATAATAAAACAGTTTCCTGTTACGGGTATCGGTCCGGACGCATTTGTCTTCTCGCAGAGAAGCGGAATTTTCAATGATGTGCCTCTGTCAGTTGACCGTCCTTATAACGAATATCTTTTCTACGCAGCATCATTCGGAATTCCGGCTGCAGTATCACTTGCTGCACTGTTTTTCTACTCTTCTGCAAACGGTGTAATGTCTGCACTAAGAAAAAAAAGCTGGATATTCAGCGCATCAATGACAGCGGCTGTGCTCTTCACATTATCAGCATTATTTACATCAGGTACAGCTACAGTTTCCCCTTTCATCTGGTTTATCCTGGGAACATGCTGCTGTACATTCAGCGAAAAAAGCTGATTATAACTAATAACTTACTGAAATACCGTTGATTTTTGTTGAACTTTATGATATAATTTTATTGGTAAAGCACTTTTGGCTGACCGGGAATAATGCGGGAAAGGGGAAAAACTATGAAATACAGAATTCTTCTAAATTCAAAACATGGCAGTGTGATAAGTGATTTTTTTAAACAGACAGCACAGTATTTTGACTGTCTCAGTACATCCGACTGCCTTGATGATATAGCAAATCATTTTAAACTGTTCAGACCGGATGCATATGTCTGTTTCAATGAAGGTGCACAGTGCGGACCGCTTATTACACAGATGAGAGCACTTAAGAGCAGTCATGACTTCAGTTCAGTTCCTATCATTGTTATCGGAGATGACACTCTGTGCAATATGCTTGAAAGACTTCCTCAGAAACCTGATCTTATAATAAGACAGAGTACACCACAGGACGCAACAATCGCTCATATAATCAAGATAATTCAGTCAGGCAAAGCCGCTGCTAAACCTAATACACAGAGTGCTCCTGTACCGGGTCCAAAATCAATTTCAGTTATTTCGAGACCGGCAGTAAAAACCAAACCGAAACCGGTAGAATCCGAACATGAAAAGCCGGCTGAAACCAATCCGGAAAAGAGACCTCCGAAGGATCAGAGCGAGATAATAAACGAACCAAAGAATCCAAAGGATTCAAAGGCAAATGTACTTGTTATAGATGACGACAGAAGCATACTTCGTCTTATCAAAAGTGCATGCGGTGACTTTTTTAATATCACAACTATGCTTAATGCAGACCTTATCGACAAGTTTTTTGAAACCAAAACAGTTGACATAATCCTTCTGGACTACGAAATGCCAGGAGAAAATGGTCCTCAGGTTTTCCAGAGACTCAAAAAAATGCCAAACGCAGCAAATATTCCTGTTGTTTTTCTAACCGGTGTTTCTGACAGAAAAAAGATACAGGAGGTACTGTCATTAAAACCTCAGGGATATGTACTTAAACCTATCAATATGGACAAACTGTTTGAAACGATATATAAACTTATAAGATAAACAATGAAAAGGGGATTATTTTTATGGACGAAGAAATGTATATAACCGATCTTATCGATATAGATGTACTTCAGAAAATTCAGGATTCATTTTCATCCATGACAGGTATGGCAAGCATAATATCAGACAATTACGGAGTTGCTGTAACAAATGGCTCCAACTTCTGTGACTTCTGTTCAAACCTGACAAGAGTTTCACCGGAAGGCAGCAGAAGATGTGAAAACTGTGACAAACGAGGTGCAGAGATGGCTCTTGAAAGCAAGAGTGTATGTACATACTTCTGTCACGCAGGTCTTATTGAATTCGCCGCTCCTATTATGGCAAACGGGAAAATGGTCGGAAGCTTTGTAGGAGGTCAGGTACTCTCCTCTCCTCCTGACCTTGCCACATTTGAAGAAACTGCAAAGGAGCTTAACATAGATCCGGAAGATTACATTCATGCTGTAAAGAAGGTTAAAGTAATTGAGCAGGACGAAATAGACAAAGCTGCAGTATCCCTTAACACTATAGCAGAAGTTCTATCAACTATAGCCAACAACAGCTACAATATGCATGTAAACAATGCTGAAGTTGAAAAAAGTGCCAAGCTCAAGTCTGACTTTCTTGCAAATATGAGCCACGAAATCAGAACTCCTATGAATGCCGTTCTCGGTATGGCAGAGATGGCACTTCGTGAGGAGATGTCTCCTACTGCACGTGATTTTATCCATCAGATAAGAGCTTCCGGCAAAAATCTTCTTACCATCATCAACGATATCCTTGACTTTTCAAAGATTGAATCCGGCAAAATGGAAATCATTGAAGTTTCCTATGAACCGCTTTCAATGATAAACGATATAGCAAGTATGATTAACAGCCGTATCGGCGACAAAAACATTGAATTTACCGTTGATGCACCACCTGAAATTCCACACAAACTATACGGTGACAACATCAGAATCCAGCAGATTATCATCAATCTTCTTACCAATGCCGTAAAGTTTACAAAACAGGGACAGGTTCAGCTCAAACTCAAGTTCAAGAAGAAAAATGACGAGGAAGGAACCCTGAAAGTCCTTATAAGTGATACCGGAAGCGGTATCAAGGAAGAGAATCTTGACAAGATTTTCGAATCTTTCCAGCAGGTTGACAGCAAGAGAAACAGAAACATAGAAGGTACAGGTCTCGGTCTTGCAATCACACAGCAGCTCCTTGCACTCATGGGCGGATTTATCGATGTTGAAAGTGAATACAATGTAGGAAGTACATTTGCATTTGTCGTTCCCCAGAAAATAGTCAGCAAGGAAGCATCTGTACCGAAGGCAGACAAGATGATTTCAGCTGCGGTTATTTCCCAGAATATCTATCTGTGTGCACAGCTTGTAAAGGATTTATCCCGTCTTAATGTTTCATATACTATACTTCTCAAGGAAAACTATATGGATGCACTGGACTTCGACTTTGTATTTGTCGAAGAGGATCTGTTCACTAAGGAAATGCAGGAGTTTGTAACAAACAATCCGAAGCTCCAGTGTATAGTAATAGAAAACCGCAAAAGTTTCAAACGTTTCAACATTGTAAATATACGTACTATAAGAAAGCCTATTTACGTTCTTTCGCTTTACTCCATCATGGGTATAGGTGAAGACTATGCGGCCTTTGCCGACTTTGAAGGAGATGATTTCCCGTTTACAGCACCGGACGCACAGATTCTTATTGTAGACGACAATACTATCAACCTTACAGTTGCCCAGGGTCTTCTCGAGCCGCTTAATATGAAGATTGACACTGCAACAGGTGCAAAGGATGCAATAAGCAAGATAAAGAAGAAGAAATTTGATCTCATATTCATGGATCATATGATGCCTGAAATAGACGGTGTTGAGGCAACACATATGATAAGAACAACATTCCCTGATTATGAGGACACGCCAATCATCGCACTTACCGCGAACGCTGTTGCAAACGCAAAGGAAATGTTCCTGAGCGAAGGTATGAACGACTTTGTTGCAAAGCCGATAGAAATAAAGGATATTGTATCAAAGCTCAAAAAATGGCTGCCGCATGAAAAGATTATACCTGTGGAAACTCAGCAGGAAGGTCAGCAGGAAGAAGATATACCAATAAACGGACCTTTCTTCAGGGAAGTTGAAGTGGAATCAGATTTATTCCCGTCTGAAAATCCGGAAACTGATTCATATTCAGCTCCTGTATATGCACCGGCTCCAACTCCAGCACCAGCTCCTGCACCAGCTCCTGCTCCGGCTCCTGCACCATCTCCGGCTCCTGCTCCTGCACCGGCTCCTGCACCAGTTCCTGCTCCTGCTCCTGCACCAGTTCCTGCAAGACCTGCTCCTGCAGCTCCTGCAAGACCTGCTCCTGCAAGACCTGCTCCTGCACCAGCTCCTGCAAGACCTGCTCCGTTCGCCCCTGGACAAAGAAGCGGTCCCCTCGAGATTGAAGGGCTGAATGTTAAACTTGCCCTCTCACTTCTCGGTACAGAAAAATTATTCCTTACCGTACTTAAACAGTATTACTGCTCAATAGAACAAAAAGCACGCTCAATCGAAAAGCACTATAACAACGAAGACTGGAAAAATTACACTATTGAAGTTCACGCTCTCAAGAGCACTTCAAAACAGATTGGTGCTGAACACGTATCGGCAGTTGCTGCTGATATGGAAAAAGCGGGTAACGAGGGTAATATCGATCTCATCCGTGCAACAACAGCTTCCATGCTTGAAGAATACCGCGGATACAAGAAGAGTCTTAAATATCTCTTCCCTGATGTTCCTGACGAAGACGAGGAAAAGGAAGCTGACAGTGATCAGATAAACGAAATGCTCGATAAACTTGCTGAGGCGATAGAGGACTTCGATTCTCTGACAATGGATGAAGTCGCTGAAGAACTGGGCAAATTCAAATTCAACGATGAAAGCACAGCAATCTTCAACGAACTTAAAGATGCCATCTCCGCATCCGAACTCGACACATGTTCAGAAATAATCGAAAAATGGCGCAGCATACTATGATATAAAAAACAAAGCCGGAACGTTTAATCATTCCGGTGCGAAGGTGCAGGCGACCGAAGGAAGTGCAGAGCTCGACCGCAAAGCCCTGCATAGATCATAAATAATCACACAAACAAAAAACCAAGCCGGAACGAATAATCATTCCGGCTTAATATATGTAAAAATAATAATCACTTAGTATTCTCAATATTCCACTTGAAGTTACAAAGCTTCTTAGCCCTTGTACCATCCAGAACATTGTTGTTAAAAAACGTATCCATATCATTGTAACGGTAATTCGTCTTAATGTCATTGCGGTTCGTAAGCTTTCCAAGCTTAGACTTCATAATATCCTTGTTTACGTTACGCTGGATAACAGGTCCGTATGTTTTTCTGTCTCTTGCAAATTTTATTATCTCTCTGGCTGAACAGATATTTGTGTCAGCGATATTGTACAGTCCTGTGTATGTCTCGTCGTCAGCATACTTGACAAAACACATGATAAATTCAACGAGATTATGGAGACAGCAGAACTGAAAACCGTAGTCACCGGAATGATATACAAAAAGACCACCCGTCTCAGGATCATAAATCCTGCTGAGAAGATTATCTGCAAAATCGCTCGTGTAAACCGGGGCAACCCTCAGTGATGCGGCAATAATCGTCTGTACACCCTTTACAGCATCTGCAAGTTTTTTCTCCGCTTCTCTTTTTAATTTTGCATAGTTTGAAACTATCTTCAGCTTATCAGTTTCCCTGATTGGCTCTCTTGATTTAGGATAATCATATACCTGACTGGTACTTATGAGAATAAACTTCTTAACCTCTGAAGCAACGGAAAGAGTATAAATATAATCATCATAAATCGCACTTTCAGCTATATCATCTTCCGTTATAGTATCCGAAAGATCGTTGTCAGCCGTACACGCACAGTGTACCACAACATCAAACTGCTCTTTTCGGAACATTTCTTCAAAAACTGAACGGTCACGTCCGCCTGCCTTCACAAACCTGTATCCTTCTTTACCCTCATTATATTCGTCTGGTCTGAGGTCAGTCCCTGTCACTTCGTTTTCCCTCTTGAGAAGTCCTGAGCAGATTTTTTTACCTATAAGCCCACAGGCACCTGTGACTAATATCTTAGCCATTTCTCATTCCTCCTTAAATATACTTTTTCACTTTAATTTTCAGTTATTTTAATCTGAAATTAAACTACCTGCTAATTCAGTATACCACATCAGAAAAGTAAAATCAATATATTTGTTAAAGATAGAACACTTTGCACAAAAAAGAAAGGCGTTATCTATGAATAACTTTGTTACAGAAAGCGATAATAAAAGATACTTCACGCAAAACAGATATCTCCGCAGTATTTTTGGAGAAAAGGTGATCAAACTTTCGTTAAATGCCGGCATGAGCTGTCCTAACAGAGACGGTACCAAGGGTCATGGCGGATGCATATACTGCTCACCTGTCCTCAGCGGAGACTTCTCCGGAAATATAAGTTCGTCCATAACCGAACAGATGAAACAGCAAACAGAACTTCTGTCTGCAAAATGGAAAAGCTCAGTATACATAGCATATTTTCAGGCCGGTACAAATACATACGCCCCCCTCTCTGAACTTATTCCACTGTATGAGGAAGCACTGTCATTTCCGGGAACAGCGGGAATAACCATAGCTACAAGAGCAGACTGCATTTCTGATGAAATGCTGGAATATCTGAAAAAACTGTCGGAAAAAACATTTCTGACAGTTGAACTCGGACTTCAGACAATTCACGACAATACAGCCGGACTTATAAACAGATGTCATTCCTTTGAGGAATTCACAGGAACTTATACAAGACTTATGTCAGCCGGAATAAAAACCTGTATACATATCATAAACGGTCTTCCCGGTGAAACCAGGGAAATGATGATGCAGACTGCAGAGGAAGTCAGCCGGCTCAGACCACAGAGTATCAAGATACATATGCTGCACATTATAAAAGGCACTTTGCTTGAGTCAATGTACAAAGAAAATCCGTTTCACCTGCTTACAAAAGATGAGTATATAAACATAGTATGCAACCAGATTGAAATAATGCATCCGGACATTGTAATAGAGCGTCTGACCGGTGACGGTGATAAATCCACACTTGAAGCACCTCTCTGGACATGCGACAAACGCTCAGTACTGAATGGTATTGATAAGGAACTTAAGCACAGGGACACCTGGCAGGGCAAAAAAATAAAGGGGCTGTAACAGCCCCTCATTTTTATTTTCCGTTATTTGCATCCTCAATAAGTGCGTCAACAACGCTATAGCACGCACCTACTGTTTCTGACCATGAACCGCCGCACTGAAGTGAATTTCTTATACCGGTTTCAGCATTATCAAGGGTATCCGTGAGATCTTTGCTAACTCCCACATAGAAGTCAAATACAGGGTGCTCCTGAGCCATCTCTGTCATTTTGTCTCTCATCTCAACCATCTCAGGAGTCCAGCCGTATGATTCAATCATCATGTCCTCGCCGATGTTTTTCAGTTCATCATTGAGCATTACAGCTCTCTTGCATTCTGCAAACTTTGCAACACCTTCAGGATTCTTTCCGCCTGAAACCATCATAAAACCTTCAACAGTTGTCGGTATGTAATAATTGTCTGCCTTCGGATCCCTTGGCATAGGTACAAAAAATGCATCTTTGCCAAGTGTCTTCTGCCATTCTTCAGCAGGTTTGTATACCGCCCAGAGACCACACGGATAGAAAAGTTCCTTTCCTTCGCCTATGAAGTTTGGTTTCTCAGCCCAGTCAAACATCTCCTTGTCTATAACGCATCCGTCATTGTAGAGCTCTGTCATAAAGTTCTGAACTCTCTCTATAGCCGGGTCCTTAAGGTTATTTACAAGTTTTCCGTCCTCAAGTCCTATATAAGGAACACCGGTTGTAAGTGAAAGGGCTGCCTCAGTCCAGTAACCGTCTATACCATAGAGTCCGTTTTCCGGATCCACGAATTCATCAAGCATTTTCTTAAAAGTGTCCCATGTCCATTCACCCTTGTCAAAGAGTTCCTTAGGGTCATCAAGACCGTAGTCTTCAATTGTCTTTTTATTATAGAAAACCGCTGTATTGGCTCCGCTCAGATCGGTACAGATAACATAGTGTTTATCATCCCAGAGGAACAAATCATTTGCATCCTTTACATCTTTCCAGAGTTCAGAATCAAAATCAATATAGTCATCAACCGGAACAAACATCGACTTTATAGCGCCTTTAGGGAAAGCATCAGTATCCCCCGCAGGAAAAAAGTCTATTCCCTCATCACCGTTAATAGCTGTTGCAAGTTTGTCATATCTTACGTCCCAGTCAATTATAGTCTCTTCGATATTGCCGCCGTATCTCTCCTGAAAAACTACAAGATTAGGATGATTCTCAGTGGAAAATCCCCAGTTTGCCATCCACTTTATCGTCTTGTTCTCAAGTTCTCCGGTAAGTCTCGGATCCTGAGCCGCAATCCTCGCAAGTTCTTCCCTTGTAGCTTTATCAAGCTTGTCTGTCTGCTCACCACCTTTGTCTGCTTCGCACGAAACAGTCGCAGCTGCAAGAATAACAGCTGCCGCAGCTGCTGCAAATCTCTTAAATTTTATCATAAACCTGTTCCTTTCCTCTCCTTACCGGCTAACCACTGCACAGCAAGGTTTTTATTACTCACTTACATGCTCTATCCCCTGATAGAGTATAGTTTCAACATGTCTGTCTGCCAGTGAATAAAACACTGTTTTTCCTTCCCTTCGGTACTTAACAAGCCTTGCCTGCTTGAGTACTCTGAGCTGATGCGAAATAGCCGACTGCTGCATACCCAAAAATCTGGATATTTCACATACGCACATTTCTTTTTTTAACAGAAGGAATAAAATTCTGACTCTTGTAGAATCCCCGAAAACCTTGAAAAGTTCAGCTGCATCACAAAGTTTGTCTTCAGATACATTGAGTTCTGTATCAAAGCAATCCGGAAAACCATGTTCATTATCCATATCTTTCTCCTGAAATTTTATTCTATATCATTACAGCCTCATTTTTCAGTATATTTCTGTTTTTGCTCTTTTTACTGATGTAAAGATTTCCGTCAGCACCTGACATAAGCTGGTCTATATTTTCCCTGTCAAATGTATCAAAGAAATATACCCCCATACTTACACTGATATTGTAAGGCTTGTCACTTTCACTGTTGAAGCTTTCAGCACACCTTTTTATATTCTGACAGATATCATTTATCTGCTGTTCATCTGTATCCATCAGAAAGGCAACAAATTCATCACCGCCGACACGTCCTAAAATATCACCGTATCTCAGGTTACCTGCAAGAAGTTCGGATATCTTTTTTATTGAAAAGTCGCCTTCCTTATGACCGAAAGTATCGTTTATAGTTTTAAGGCAGTCAAGATCTGCATACAGACTGTCTCTTATACACATCTGACGCTGCCGACGATACTCCTTGTGTA
>CAMCOJ010000037.1 GCA_945876405.1 uncultured Ruminococcus sp. | reverse complement strand
CATCCATTCAAAACAACCACCCCTCGTATGAAATTCATATGAGGGGTGGTTGTTTCTTTGAACGTCAGAAGAGAAGTTTTTCATAATCTTTTTAATAAGAATGCTTTTCAAAGAACAAAGGCTGTGCAGCACATTGCCTCACAGCCTTTGTATTTTATTATTTTATTATAAAGCTTCAAGTCTCTTTCCGATTTCCTTGAGGAATTCTTCAGAATCAACCTTCTTCTTGTTTTCAAGCTTTGAAATCATGTAGAGGTCGCCTGTCATAACGCCTTCTTCGATTGTCTGGATAGTTGCCTTTTCAAGCTTGTCCGCAAATTCGCAAAGGTCAGGAGTGTTGTCCAGTTCTCCTCTCTTTCTGAGAGCTCCGCTCCATGCGAAAATAGTAGCAACAGAGTTTGTTGATGTTGTTTCGCCCTTGAGGTACTTGTAGTAGTGTCTCTGAACTGTACCATGAGCAGCTTCGTATTCGTAGATTCCGTCAGGTGAAACAAGTACGGATGTCATCATAGCAAGGCTGCCGTATGCTGTTGAAACCATGTCTGACATAACGTCACCGTCATAGTTCTTGCAAGCCCAGATATATCCGCCGTTTGAACGGATTACACGTGCAACAGCGTCATCAATGAGTGTGTAGAAGTATTCGATACCGAGTGCTTCGTACTTTTCCTTGTATTCGTTATCGTAGATTTCCTGGAAGATATCCTTGAATCTGTGGTCATACTTCTTTGAGATAGTGTCCTTTGAAGCGAACCATACATCCTGCTTGAGGTCAAGACCGTAGTTAAGACATGCTCTTGCAAATCCTGCAATACTGTTATCCTTGTTGTGAAGGCCCTGAATAATACCGTCTGTATCCTTGAAGCTGAAGATTTCCTGTCTTGTTTCGTTTCCGTTTTCATCAGTTACAACGAGTTCAGCTTTTGAACCCTTCTTAACCTGCATCTCTGTGTTCTTGTAAACATCACCGTATGCATGACGTGCAATTGTGATTGGCTTTGTCCATGTAGGGATGTATGGTGTGATGCCCTTTACAAGAATAGGTGTTCTGAAAACTGTACCGTCGAGGATTGCACGGATTGTGCCGTTAGGTGACTTCCACATTTCCTTGAGGTTGTACTCAGGCATTCTTGCAGCGTTAGGTGTAATTGTAGCGCACTTTACTGCTACGCCGTACTTCTTTGTAGCTTCAGCACTTTCTATTGTTACCTTGTCGTCAGTTTCATTTCTGTGTTCAAGACCAAGGTCGTAGTATTCTGTCTTAAGGTCAACGTACGGGAGAATGAGAATTTCCTTAATCCACTTCCAGAGAATTCTGGTCATCTCGTCTCCGTCCATCTCAACGAGCGGTGTTTTCATCTGAATCTTTGCCATAGCTTTGTACCTCCGAATTACTTTAATTACTTTAAGTTTTCTCTTGTGTAGTCGAGAAGACCACCAGCAAGGATGATATCCTTTGTACGTCCTGTAAGTTCACAGAGAACAGGAATCTGTGCACCTGTTGTCCTGTTTGTTACAGTAAGCTCTGTCTTGTCAGCTTCAATGTCAGCACGCACGTTTAAAATCTCAATCTCATCGCCTTCACTGATCTTGTCGTAGTCAGCTTCGTTTACAAATGTAAGTGGAAGGATACCTGCGTTGATAAGGTTAGCTCTGTGAATTCTTGCAAAGCTCTTAACAAGAACTGCCTTGATTCCGAGATAGAGAGGAGCAAGAGCTGCGTGTTCTCTTGATGAACCCTGACCGTAGTTTGCACCGCCTACGATAATACTCTGGCCGAGACTCTTTGCTCTTTCCGGGAACTTTTCATCGCATACTGTGAAGCAGTGCTGTGAGATAGCCGGAATGTTTGAACGGAGCGGAAGAATCTTTGCACCTGCAGGCATGATATGGTCAGTTGTGATATTGTCTTCAACCTTGAGTGAAACCTTACACTTTATGTCCTTCACAAGCGGAGCTGTCTCAGGGTATGGCTTGATGTTTGGTCCGCGGAGGATTTCCACGCTGTCCATATCCTTTTCGTCAGCAGGAAGAACTATCATGTTGTCATTTATAACAAACTCTTCAGGGAGCTTGAACTCAGGCATCTCGCCGATTTCTCTCGGGTCTGTAAGAACACCTGTGATTGCAGAGATTGCAGCCATTTCAGGTGAAACGAGATAAATCTGTCCGTCCTTTGTACCTGAACGTCCTTCGAAGTTTCTGTTGAATGTTCTGAGTGAGATACCCTTTGAGTTAGGTGACTGACCCATACCGATACACGGACCGCATGCGCTTTCAAGAATTCTTGCGCCTGCATCGATAAGATCGGAAAGAAGTCCGCTCTGAGCCATCATATTGAGAACCTGCTTTGAACCGGGAGCAATTGAAAGTGAAACATCAGGGTGAACTGTCTTGCCTCTGAGGATATGAGCAACCTTCATCATATCGAGGAGTGAAGAGTTTGTACATGAACCGATACAAACCTGATCAATCTTAATATTGCCGATTTCCTTAACGCTCTTAACGTTGTCAGGCATGTGAGGACATGCTGCAAGAGGAGCAAGTTCGGAAAGATTGATTTTGATTTCTTCATCGTATACGGCATCTTCATCAGCAGCAAGCGGAGTCCATACTTCTTCACGGCCCTGTGCCTTAAGGAACTGCTTTGTGATCTCGTCTGAAGGGAAGATTGATGTTGTGGCACCAAGCTCTGCACCCATGTTTGTGATTGTAGCTCTTTCAGGAACTGAAAGTGTCTTTACGCCTTCACCGCAGTATTCGATAACCTTGCCTACGCCGCCCTTAACTGACATGATTCTGAGAACCTCAAGAATAACGTCCTTGGCAGCAACCCACGGGCTGAGCTTTCCTGTGAGCTCTACCTTAACAACCTTAGGACATGTTATGTAGTATGCACCGCCGCCCATAGCAACAGCTACGTCAAGTCCGCCTGCGCCAATGGCAATCATACCGATACCGCCGCCTGTTGGTGTGTGGCTGTCAGAACCGATAAGTGTTTTGCCTGGCACACCGAATCTTTCAAGATGAACCTGGTGACAGATACCGTTACCCGGTCTTGAGAAGTAGATGCCGTGTTTCTTTGCAACGCTTCCGATAAATCTATGGTCATCAGCATTTTCAAATCCGCTCTGAAGTGTGTTGTGATCAATATATGCAACAGAACGTTCTGTCTTTACCCTCGGAACACCCATAGCCTCGAATTCGAGGTATGCCATTGTTCCTGTTGCGTCCTGAGTTAATGTCTGGTCAATACGGATTCCGATCTCGTTTCCCTTGATCATCTCACCGTCTACAATGTGGTTTTTGAGGATCTTTTCAGTTAATGTAAGTCCCATTCGTTTACTCCGTTTCTCCGCAGATGAGAGAGTCAGCTGGCTTCAGAAACATCTTCTGCGGTATAATGTTTCTGTAATAACACCATTAATATTTTACCACTATATACAGTGGTTTGTCAACAATTACATACTATTCTTTCGATTTGATCCGCAATTTCATCAGGTAAAAGTGATGAATCTATTCTGTGGAGACATGTGTATTTTTCCACCCTTCCCTCGTAAAAATCCGCCTCATCAGCAAGGTATCTTCTGCATACCTCGCTGTAGTTCGGATTTTTCTGTTCGGACTCACGGGAGATGCATCTCTTAAGACGGATTCCGTCATCAAGTTCCAGATAAATAACAGCAACCTCATCTCTGCCGTATTTCTCATAAAGCCTGTCTACTACATCAGGAGTACCTATCATGATATAATTTCCCACTGATATATCTGTTTCACAGGTAAAATATGTCCAGTCTCCATGTACAGTGTGGTATGTTCTCTTTTCTATTACCTTACCTTCAGATTCAAGTTCTGCAAGTTTTTCGTTATCGACAAAGTGATATTCCACACCCTCTGTCTCATTTGTCCTCCTTGGTCTTGTCGTGTAAGTTACAACGGGAAAAAGGGACGGTATTTTTCTGTTCATCACATTACCGAATGCAGTATCCTTGCCCGAACCGCTTTTTCCAATCAGACAGTATAGTTTTCCCAATTCTGCTCCTCCTGTTTAACCTCAATAAAACTGCCAAGTTTAAGGGAATAAATAATCATAGCCTTTACTTTTTTGTTCTCTATGCTCTCAAGCGCTGCTTTGTAAATTTCAAGCTGTGTACTGTAGTTTTCTGCAAGCACCGAGATATCGGATACATTGTCCGTCTTGTAATCAACAAGGACAATACCGTCGTCCTCCTCAAAGTACAGATCTATTATCCCCTGGACCATACAGTCCGTATCGTTATATTCAGAAAATCTGTCCCCGTCAAGATTAAGGTCAGATATTTTCACAAGAAATTTCCTTTCCTTTTCAACACGGGGTGAAAGACATGCTCTGCGGAATATATCCGAACAGATAAAATTCCTTATGAGCTGAACATCTGTTTCCTCAGCCTGACTCCTGGTGATAAATCCGCATTCCGCAGCCCTCTTTATCTCTGCTTCAGGATTTTCCGCAAGCTTTGCAAATTCGCTGTGCTGGAGAATACTGTGAACAACAGTTCCTCTTTCAGAAGGCGTCATTCCGTGCTTTTCCGAAGCGAATGAAGGTCTCTTAAGTACAAGTCCGAATTTGTCATGGTCTTTTGAAATGTCTGAAACAGAAAACTTTGCCTGAACTTTTTTACGCGAATTACTCCGGCTTTCACTGAACATATTTCTTATCTTTTCCGTAAGCTCAGGATCCGGCTCAGCTTTAACCCTGTCTGAAGTTTTTTCTTCCTCAGCTGTTTCTGATGCCGCATTTACTTCCGTAAAGTTTATTTCAAAGCCGGTATCCTCAATAAAGAACATGTCATATCCGCTCAGTTCCCTGAGCAGATTTCCGTTTCTGTGGGTAAGCAGTGACATAAGAAGCCAGTCCTGCATTGACTTTGCACTTCGTGATATCTTTGGAGTTATTCCCTGATACTGATGGATTTTTACTGCATATGAACCCAGTTTCTTTATCTGTGAAGGTCCAAGTTCAAGCGGAATGAACAGCTGCTCTCTTGCTCTTGTAAGGGCAACATAAAGCAGACGCATCTCTTCACTGAGTGCATCATTTCTGTTCCTGTTGTTTATAACTTCAAACGGAAGTGTAGTAAATCTCTTAAACTCTCTCCTGTTCTGAAGCCGGAAACCTATGCCGCTTTCAAAATTGAGCTGTAAATTTTTCAGACTGTCCTGTCTGTTAAACTGAACCTGAGTCTCACATAAAAATACAAACGGGAATTCAAGTCCCTTTGACTTGTGAATCGTCTTGATAACAACAACATCATCAGAGGCAGACACTGTCTGTCCCTGTTTAAAATCCCCGTTCATTCTGACTGTTCTGTCAATATATCTTAAAAATCCGCCCAGTCCCTCATCGGAAGATTCCTGATACGAACCGGCGTACTCAAGAAGTGCGCGGAGGTTGGCTCTCTTCTTCTCCCCGTCTTCATACATGCGTATAACAGAAATGAAATCTGTACGGTCATATATATGACGTATCAGTTCAACAAGACTCATTGAAGCAGACTGCATTCTGAGTTCACTTATTACCTCCAGTACTCTGGATATTTTTCCGAGCATCACATCTGAAACCTGTTCGGATTTTTTACTTTCCGCAATGCTGCACAGTGAGCTGTAAAGATATCCTTTTCTGTTTTCAAGCCTCAGAATCACCATCTCGTCATCGGTAAACATAAACATCGGTGACATGAGCACTGCTGCAAGCGAAGTGTCGATAAGCGGATTGTCAACAACACGAAGAAGATTAAGAAGTACGGAAATTTCCCGTGAACTGAGGTATCCGGCTGTTTCTTCGCTGTATGCAGTTATTCCCCGTTTTGCCAGCTCCTCAATGTACAGAACGGCATCTGTTTTTCTTCTGAGAAGTATACAGAAATCTTTTTTCGTACAGTCCCTTGTTGAAACTCCGTCCCTGTTGTCAACCTGAACTTTGTTTTTCAGCATGCTGTCAATCTTTTCAGCAGTATATGCCGCCTGTGAAATTGTACTGTCATCTGTACCGGTAACAAGAACAGCAACTTCCGTTTTTCTTTCTCTTTCTGTAAACGATGCACCCTGAACAAGTTCTTCTCCGCTGTCGTAAACAATCTCACCGACCTCACGACTCATAACCGATCGGAAAACAAAGTTTACAAGCTCTATAACGTCCTTCGAGCTTCTGAAGTTACGGTTAAGCCTTATATATGAATTTTCTCCGCTGCCGTTTTCATCATACTCCACTGAACTGTCCATATTATCAATAAAATTCTTCGGATTAGCAAGTCTGAAACGGTAAATCGACTGTTTCACGTCACCTACCATAAACAGATTGTCACCTGCACGTTCCGGACTTCCGCCATGCGAAAGCAGCCTGAAAATAAGGTCCTGATTGTTGTTCGTATCCTGAAACTCATCTATCATGATTACCTTGTAGTAATCGGAGAGATCATGTGCAAGCCGGGACTTTACTGTTTTTCCGCTGTCGTCCATATATGACAGGAGCTTTACTGTAAGAGTTTCCGCATCTGAAAATCCTATACAGCTTTTTTCCACCTTGGTTTTCCAGAGATTTTCATCAAGCTCACGGATCATCTGTTCAAGTATTGTAAGCACCTTAAAGTGTACTTCGATATCTTCCCTTGCATGTGACACAATCTCAAGGCAGGACGAAATCTCTTCATTTACAATAGCCTTATAGTCCTTACGGAGTGATTTTATTCTCTCAGCAATGTCCGCGTCTGCACTTTTACTCATTGTCAGACGGCCGAACAAAGGAGTGTTACATGCATACTCTTCTGCTCTTTTTTCCGGCGTTCTGCTCTCATCAGAAAGGATTCTCCTCGCCTTTTCAATTGCAAAATATTCACTGTCAAGCAGATCAACCGCTTTTTCTCCTATATCACCCTCTGCCGAAATGCTGACACACTCGGCTGCAAGCTCCTCCGCAGTTTCTGCTTTTGCTGCCGCCACTCTGAAATATTCACCGAGAAATTCGTCACAGGCGTTTCCTTCAGGTGAATATCCCCGGCAGATTTTCCTCAGCCATTCCATACCGTAAGGAAGAGAACAGATAAATCTGTAGATATCAGAGATAAGCCTTTCTATCGCACTGTCATCCTTGAAGCAGAACTGGTCGTACAGGAAATTCATCATTTCCGGATGTTTCTCATAATACTCTGTTACCAGATCAGATATTGCTTCGGATACCATAACCGAAGACTCGGTTTCATCCATTACTCTGAAACTTCCGGTCAGTTCAAGCTCCTGTACATTGTCACGGATAAGCTCAAAACAGAATGAATGTATCGTAGCTATTTTTGCACTCTGAAGCAAAAGCTGCTGTTCATTGAGCCAGTGATTTTCAGGATCTTTTTCGATAAGTCCGGCAAGGGCTGCTGTAAGGCGCTGCTTCATTTCAGCTGCGGCATCCCTTGTGAATGTTACAACTATCATCCTGTCAGCAGGCACCCTGTTTTCACTGTCCGAAAGAATCCGGACAAGTCTCTCAACAAGTACAGACGTCTTGCCGCTTCCCGCTGCCGCTGATACAAGCAGCGAACAGCCTCTTGCATTTATTGCATTTTCCTGTTCCTTAGTCCAGGCCATAGTTTCCCCCTCCTTATTTCTCGTTCAGCAGCTGAGCCTTAATTTCTTCAAGATCATCCGGTAAAATGCGCTCACGGATACGAGGATAATTACCGCATATCTCACGGTAATCACAGTAGCTGCAGACATTTTTGTTTTTGTCGTAGTTAAGCGGTGAAGCTGAAATATCTCCGCTGTAAAGATCATCAGCCATTTTTTCAAGCAGTCTGTAGGTGTGTACTTTCAGATTTTCAAACTGTTTCCGTGAAAGACAGGAACTTACCAATTTATTAAATTCAGGTATCCCGTCCTTCCCGGCTTTATTAAGTTTCGCCGGGATATACACACCTGCAATATTTTCCTCCATAGCCTCAAGAACCTTAAGCTCTTTAAGAACAACACCGGTCATGTGATAAAAGCTCTGAAGATAAAGCTGCTTGTCCCTGCTGTCGTTTCTCTTTCTGTCAAGTGCAATCCTGCCTGAAGGCATATAGAGAACACCGGCCGGAATGCTCTGCCCGAAAGGTCCTGAATTTCCTGTGACGGAAAAGAGATACAGCAGCATCTGCATATCAATTCCAAAAATGATATTATCCAGACTGAATTTCTTTTCGCCCGTCTTATAGTCGATTACCCTGATAAATTTCTCACCATTATCTTCATAAATATCAACACGGTCAATCTTTCCTCTTAAAATTATCTCAACGCCTTCTCTGGAAGTGAGCTTTACAGGTTCAACCCCGTTTTTCTCGCTGAGTTCAAATTCAAATTTCACCGGTTCAAACTTTGAAACGGAAAGCTCCTCCTTCAGATGTGCAACAAGGGAAAGCGTATCCTCTGTAAACTTTTCAAAAGCGGCATCGAGACGTGCATTTTTCCCGAAGTTTCCGCCAAGATTTTCAGTTCTGTACCAGCTTGAGGTTTCTTTTATCATACCGGTAATCTTTTCATCTGTAAGTGCAAGAAACTCTTCTCTGGAGCTGCAGCCTGAAAATATTTTTTCAAGACAGGCATGAACCAGGTTTCCAAGCTCCATCAGATTCATTTCCTTTCTGCCCCTTGCAGCTATTCTGAGCGCATGATGACAGAAAAATTTGAAGTGACAGAGATTATATTCTTCAAATGAAGTAGCAGAAACGGTCAGTCTGTTTCCAAGGAGTTTTGACATAAGCACGCTGTCTTCAACATGATGGTCGGCATCAGGCTTAAGCATTTCGAGATACTCTATCTTTTCACTGTAAACCGGATCCTCCTTAAGAGCCTCCCTCAGTGATGCACACAGAACTGAATCCTGTTCCCCGTTCTGAACATAGTTATAGTAAGCCGACTGCGGTGTCGGAGAATAGAAAATTATATCGTGTGAAGAAGCTGTGTCTGTAATGACGTCAGAAAACATTCCTTTTGTTCTCGTAAGAATATATGAAGGATATCTTGTTCCTCCTGCTGAATCCGAAAGCGGATATGTTACAATAACCCGCTCTGAAACTGACGAAAACAGACGGTATACAGTAAACCTTTCATCTGTAAGCAGTCGCTTTGTATCCTTTCCAAGATCAATTCCAAGTTTTTCAAATGCCTGCCTGTCAGTATCACTGAGCATCCCGCTCTGTTTAACAGCATAAGGGAGTATCCCCTCGTTTGCACCCATAACAAAAATAACCTTCTGTCCCTCAAGGCGCGCCTTTTCAGCAGAAACAACAGACACGGCATCCAGCTCCTGAGGTGCACTTAAAAATCTGTTCTGTTTCAGGATGAGAATAAACAGCTCGCAGAAATCCTCGGAAGACATTTTCTCATCGCCAAGAACATCTGAAAGTGTACTGAATATATCCACGATACAGCCCCAGAGTCTGTTGAGTTCCGAAGCCATGTATGTGTCCTGGTTATCCTTATAAACTGAGATAAGTTTTTTTATCCTCCTGGTTATCTCCTGCTCCTCAAGAAAACTGTATATAAGCTGACACATTTCAGCGGCAGTACAGTCCATGCATTTTTTACGCAGTTCAAGTACAGGATCAATAATAACTGCTCTGAGGCCTTCCATATATTCAAGTTCTTTTTTATCAACAGAACCTGCCAGTTCTGTTTCTGTGAAACTGCTCTCCCAGAGCACACCTTCCACATTCCACTTGAAACAGAAATTTTCAAGTGACGAAATCTGCTCTATCGTCAGCGGGGTAAGCATTGTTTTGGCATACCTGAATACAGTATCTGTTTCCGTTTTCTTTCTGCCCGCAAGTTCCAGAAGTGATCTTATGAGAAGTACAACAGATGTGTGCATAACGGATTTTTCAGTATCCGAAAAATATGGAATCCCATAGCGCTCCATAGCTGCACCAAGGAGCGCATCATAGTCTTCCGGCTGTCTTGAAGCGACAGATATCTCACCAAATCTGTATCCTTTTGTATTTACAAGATATCTTATATATGAACATACAAAGTCTGCCTCCTGATAAAAGTCCCTGGCCTCTGTTATTTTTACAAATCCCTCAGATGATATTTTTTCTCTTCTCTTTCCGAAAACTGTCCTGCTAAGAGTCTCTACAGCTGCATTTTTAAATCTCATTGGTTTGTCCAGTATGGTTTCACTGCACTTTATGCTGTATTTGTCTGCAATAGCCTTTATCTTAAGATATGTTGAATTTACAGTTGCAAAGAGAGAGTATTCATTTTTCTCTGTTTCAGGAGTACATAGCGAAACAAACACTTCCGCTGCTTCTGAAACTGCAACGTCTGTCATCTCAAGTTCATCAGGACTGAAACTGTCAAACTCGTCTATGAAAAATACACTTTCTTCGAAAAAGTCATTCATATTTGCAATAGCTGCAGCCTCAGTAATATCAGAAAGTCCGTCACGGTATCCTTTTTCCGTGAGAATCCTGTCATACGCTGAATATATAAGTGAAATATCAAATCCTTTGTCCCTTATCTTTGCATCTGCTCCGTTAAGAAGTGAGGCAAATCTTTCAGGAGATACCGCAGCCCGTCTTAAATCCTCCGTAATCCCGAGAGCATCTTTTATAAATGAACGGTTACCTGCCTGCCTGGTATAGTAAAGCATAGACTTGTTTTTCCGGATTTCCTTCATAGCCAGATACATAACCGCAGTTTTTACATTATCATCAGCATATTCTCCGGAGCGGTTTCCAAAGGTATCAAAGATAAATCCGGCAAGGCGGGTAAAACTCAGAACATTTATACTGTTTGAAACAGCACTTCCCAGTTTCAGGTACATCTTGCGCTCATACTCAAAAGTAAACTGCTCCGGAACAATAACAAAAATCTTCTTCTTACTTTCCGAATACTCCCTGATCTTTTCAATAATCTCCGAGGACTTTCCGCTGCCTGCCTCCCCAAGAATAAAATTAACCATTTTTTCACCCCGTTTTACAATTTCATATTTTTATAGTAAACGCAATAAATAAATTGCGTTTACCGGTGCCGATCTGCACGGAGATGACGCAGTCATCGGATGTGCAAGGCAATATAATTATATCATAACCTGTGTGTTTTTACAATCTGAATATTGCAGAAGGCTGTGCAGCAAGTTGCCGTACAGCCTTCTTTTTATATATCCATAAGTACTGTCTTTCCTGATAAAAGACTCTGTTTAACATCTATAATCCGCTGGTTTTCCGAACCTCTGAAATGAAGACGAAGATTTTTCTTTTCTTCAATAAATTCGCCGTCAACCAGTACGTCAATAAGAGAAAGAAGTTTGTCAGTCTCCTCACACACTGCGGTTCCGTTTCCGGAAAAATCAGTTTCGAAAGTATAACCGGTATAAAACCAGATAT
>CAMCOJ010000036.1 GCA_945876405.1 uncultured Ruminococcus sp. | reverse complement strand
CATATGCAGATAAATGAAAGGATAATCCTTGAGGATGATATATCAGGAAGATGTGCTGTACACTACGATGAAATAATCTTTATAAAAGGTGACCGGCACTATGTGGAGTATCATATACTTGGAAAAGAAGAACCTGTACGTATGAGGGGGACAATGAAAGAGTGTGAAGAAAAATTCAGCCGGAATAATTTTGTAAAGATTCATAAGTCATATATCCTGAATCTTAAATATCTCAGAACGATAAACTTAAGCGACAGTGACATAACCCTTAAAACAGGCGGCAGAAGACTGCCGGTGGGAAGGAGTTTCAAAAAATCAATTGATGAAAAATATACGCTTTACCTGAGGTCAATGTCATGAAGGTTTTAACTGATTTTATCGAGATAGCTGTAAATTTTTTTCAGGGGATTATGCTTACATATTTCGCTTATGCTGTTCTCGGAAGTAAAAAAAGGGCATCTTATTTTGCAAGTGCAGGTTTCTTTTACGGAGTTGTACTTTCAGTATTAATATCCGTTGCCAATCACATAGCTGTATTTGAACATTTCTATATTTTGTTTTATGCTGTACTTATTTTTCTTTATGCTCTTAAACATCTCAAAGGGAAAATAGTGCTTAAGATTTTTATTTCAGTTTTTTCGCTTATGGTTTCATCACTGTCAAGCATACTTTCGACAAACTTTTTCGCATATATATTCAATGTTCCTGTCAGATACATACTTTCATCAAGAGGCTTGGAGAGATATGTCGCAATGGTCGCTGCTCAGCTTATCATATTATATGTCCTGCTGCTGTCAATGAAAATATTCAGAAAAGAGTTCAGGAAAAATAATACCATGACAGTTTCAGAGCTGACAGTCATCTCATCAGTTCTTCTGATAAGCATAGTGATATGTATATTTCTTAATTTTTTGTCTCTTTCGGCGGAAAATCATAATTCCAGACTGTTTACGGTAATTACTTCTATTGGCATCATTATAATAAACATCATTACATGTTATCTGACAATAGACCTTAACCGTAAAAATGCCATTGCCAGAGAAAATGAAATACTGAAGCTGAAAAATGAATACAACAGACAGTACATAGACAGTGCATCCATCCAGTACGATGCCATGAGAAAAATGCGCCATGATTTTAAGAATCATTTTTCAGCAGTGTACACCTGCCTTGCCGAAGGAAATACAGAAACCGCTATGAAATATATCGAGGAAAATGCAGGAAGATGTGATGAAAAGCTCGTGTTTGTACGAACCGGAAATGATATAGTAAATGCCGTTGTAAACCTGAAGCTCTCCGCAGCAAAATCAATCGGGATTGACTGTACATATTCATCTGTCGCAGATTTTACAGGTATAGAGGATTCGGACCTGTGCAGTCTGCTGTCAAACTTACTTGACAATGCAATAACAGCAGCCGCCGGAAGTACAAGAAAAATACTGCAGCTGAATATATCTGCCGACGAATGGAGCTATCTGTTCAGCGTCAAAAATTCAATAGACTCTTCAGTACTGGACGTCAACCCGTCTCTTAGTACAACCAAAACAGAAAACTACTGTCATGGTATAGGTACTCTGATAGTGGGCGACATAGCAAAGAAGTATGAGGGAATATATGATGTCTACGAAGAAAGCGGATTTTTCTGCTGCAATGTGCTCCTTAATAAAAATTTATGAAAAGTCATCCGCCTGGTTATGTCACAGAACGTAATCGGGCGGATTTATAATTTTTGCTATGTATGATAGTATTCCATCCGCTGATTTTGTCAGCTCCGTGCATATCGGCTAACAGCTACGATGAAAAAATTTCAACTGCACATCTCAAATTTATTTTGACATTTACTATAATTCAAATATTGAAAATCAAATAAAAACATGTTATAATTAACTCGGTTAAAACTGAGTCGGAGGTGACCGAGTTAATGAAATTTTACGGAAGAGATCTGCAGAAAAAAAATCTTAAACGTGTTTTTGAGAGAAACGAACTTCAGACTGTGCTGGTTTATGGCAGAAGGAGAGTCGGAAAGAGTGAACTTATAAAGCAGAGTTTAAGAGAAACGGATATAAGAAGTATTTATTATGAATGCAAGCAGACCACTGAAATGAATAATACAGACAGTTTAAGCCTTGTTATTTCAGAGCTGTTTCAGATTCCAAAACCGCATTTTTCCGGTATGGAAGAACTGCTTGATTATCTTTTCAGAGCTGCGTCAGGTTTGCCGCTGATTGTTGTTCTGGATGAGTATCCGTACCTGAGAGAGGCGGTAAAAGGTCTTGACAGTATCCTTCAGTCACTTATAGATAAGTACAGAGAGAGCTCCCTTATAAAATTTATTGTCTGTGGTTCATATGTGGATGTTATGAAGTCTTTGATTTCAGGAGAAAATCCCCTGTATGGCAGAGTTGATCTTACCATAGATCTGAAACCAATGGATTACTACGAATCATCAATGTTTTATCCTGATTTTTCTTCGGAAGACAAGGTGCGGCTGTACAGTGTTTTTGGTGGTATTCCGTACTATAACAGACTTATAGATCAGCACGTATCTGTAAGAGACAATGTTATCGACCTTATTGCATCACCAGGGGCACGACTGGAAAATGAAGTTTCCATGTATCTTAAATCAGAAATATCAAAAATAGTAAATGCAAATGAAGTAATTGAGACACTGGCACGCGGATATTCAAGGTACAGTGATATTTTATCACAGTCCCATGTAAGCAGTTCTCCGGCTCTTGCCGATGTTCTTGACAAGCTTATACGAATGGAAGTTGTTTTAAAAGAGGCTCCTTTAAACGATCAGAGCAATAAAAGAAAAACAGGATATTATATTTCAGATAATCTTTCTCTTTTTTATTACAGGTATATTTTCAGATATCTTTCTCAGATGAATGTTATGGCTCCGGAAGCATTTTATTCAAGGTTTATAGAAAAAGATTTTGAGGAAAAATATGTACCGCATATTTTCGAAAATGTATGTAAACAGTATCTGATACGATTAAACAAATCCGGTATGCTTGATGAACCATTTGAGAAAATAGGCAAATACTATTATGATGACCCGGTAAATAAGAAAAACGGTGAATTTGATATAGTAACGGAAGATCCTAAGGGATATATTTTTTACGAAGCAAAGTTCAGAAAAGAGCCACTGAGTGATTCGACAATAAAAAAAGAAGTTGAGCAGGTTAAGGCAACAGGGCTTAACTGTTATAAGTTCGGATTCTTTTCACGTTCTGGATTTGACATTTCTGCAGGTGAAAACTTAAGGCTTATTGAACTTGATGAATTATACAAATGAAAACACCCTCTCCGCATCATTTGCAGAGAGGGTGTTTTGTAATAAGGAATATATCGGAGGGAAAAAATTACTGAGCATATACCTTATCGTCATACTTGTAAAGAACAAGTGTAACGTTAAGATTTCCGTTAAGAGTTCTTATCTCGTCAATAAATGCCTTCTGGTTTGCTGTGTTGTGAATTTCTATGCTGTAGATAAGTTCGAAAAGAGTACCGAACTCTGTGGTCTTTACTCTTCTGAGTCTCCAGTCTGCCGCATATTTGTCAAGTGTTTTGTCGAACAGGCCGACATAGTTGAGGTTTTCCGGAATGGAAATCTTGAGAGTCATGCTGCTTGTTGTCGGGGAACCGAATTTTGTTTTGTGAAGCACAGTGATAATTGCTGCGATAAGTGCAAGGAAGATAAATGCGTATCCGATGTATCCGAGACCGCAGATAAGACCTGTTGCTGTTGCGTAGAAAATGTAGGCAATCTGTTTCGGATCACCAGGAGCACTTCTGAATCGTACAAGTGTAAATGCACCGGCGAGACTAAGTGAGCTTGCTACGTTGTCACCGATGGTTGCGATAACAATTGCAACGATAGGCGGGAGCATGATTATTGTCCATACATAGCTCTGTGAATAGCCTTCTTTTCTGTTGGTAATCAGATAAATGAGGCTTATGATAAATCCGGCCATAACCGAACTGATAGTTGAGAGAAGAAAAGTAGAGAGACAGAGACCGACCTCTGCGAAAATTGAATTGAACACGGGTATACATCCTTTCAGTTTATAGTTTTTAATGTGTCTGGGTTACGAATGACCTGAACGCACGACCGTACTTTGAGAAGCTTGTTTTGTAGATTCCAAGTTCTGCAAGCTGTTCTGAAAGCCACATCGGCATGGAGGCGCCTATTTTTACTTCCATGAGATACTGTCCCGGAGGAAGAATCTGAACCCCGTAGTTTGGTTTGTCAAGGCCAACGTCAAATCTTCTCTGGGTAATCGCTCGGTCGAAGGTAAGTCTGAAACTGCTGTCATCCTTACCGAAATATGCGGAACGCTGATAGCTTATGTACTGTTTTGGAACCACAGGATAGTTCTTTAAAAATGCGACCAGTTCACTGAGTACCTGATTCTGAATATATGCTTTTGAACCGCCTTTCAGTACAGGAAGCTGACCTTCGAGGAGAAATGCATTTGCCTGGCCGAGTGTCAGTGAGATTCTTCTCTTGGTTACTATTCCGCCGATTTTTTTCTTCAGTTCAAGATAGACTCCGTCATCATCCTTTGCAGGAGAGTAGTAGCTGCGAAGTCTGATTTTTTCTTTGTAATAAGGTTTTTCAAGAGATTCTCTTATAAGAAAGTTATCGGGTGTGTCATAGTATACGTTGTAAATTCCGTATTCTTTTCCGTCAACACAGAATTCGTCGTAGTTCATATACTGTACAAGAACTGAATTAAGTCTGTGAAACTGTTCTTCGTCAAGGATAAACTTGATTTCTTTTCTCTTGAAAGTGCTTATTGCCATATACTCACTTCCTTTTTCAGTAAATGATTCCCGTATAATCCACTCATTCTCTAAAACTTTAAATAAGTTTTATATTTTCTTTATCATAATTTTATAATAATTTTCTTAAAATAATCTTAAAACAGAAATATTTCTGATATATATGACAATAACAGCACTATATTTATATGATGCAGGATTTGCAGAATATGGGTTGCTTTACACAGATATTTCTGTAAATGTTTACGAATATGAAACAAAAAAGACACAATTTATATTTATAATGTTAGCAGTGAAAAGTTAAAAACAGCAAAAAGTGATTAGTGAAACAGCAAAAAATAATACGTCTATTGATCCGAAACAATTTATTTGTTCAGAAAGAGGTCGATAAAAATGAAAAGAAAATTTAAGAAAATGAGATCTGCTGTGTGCGGAATACTCGCACTGGCAGTAGCAGCTTCATATACATGCACCGCAGGAGCAGCTGAAGGCACTGCACTGGCAGGGGATGTAAACGGTGATGACATAATTTCAACAGCTGATGCGGTTACAATGATAAGCTATCTTTTAGGCAGGGACGTAAATGTTAATACGGAAAATGCTGATATCAACGGTGACGGTTCAGTTAATATTGTTGATGGTGTACTGCTTATTGAAAAAGTTCTCAATCCTCAGCCAACTGATCCTCCGGTTACACCTACTGATCCTCCTGTAACTCCTACCGATCCTCCGGTTACTGAAGAGAATATAATTACTCTCAATGGTACATCTGCTGAGATTACAGGCAGCGGTGCAGCTGCAGAAGGCAGCATAGTTACCATCAGCATGCCTGGTGTCTACAGAATATCAGGAAAACTTGATGACGGACAGATAATAGTAAATGTTGACAAGACAGCATATCCGGCAGGAGTTGTTGAACTTTCACTTGAAGGTGCAGAGATTAACTCACAGAGCAATTCTGCAGTTTACATTGAAAGCATTGATGACGAATGTGTTATTACTGCAAAGAAGGGTACTGAAAATATCATTTCAGACGGTAAGGAATATATTAACGCTGATGAAGACAGCGGTGCAATATATTCAAAGGATGACCTTAAGATAAAAGGTAAGGGAAGTCTTGTTGTAAACGGAAACTGCGCTGACGGTATTGTCGGCAAGGACAGTGTTAAGATTTTCAACGGTAATATCACTGTAAATGCAGCTGATGACGGAATCAGAGGCAAGGACAGTGTTAAGATAGGTGATGCTGACGATACTGATTTCTCAAATCTCAGCGTAACTGTAAATACACCTGCCGGAGACGGTATAAAGGCAACCAACGCTACAGAGGCTGATAAGGGCAAGGTTATAATCAACGGCGGTACAGTGACAGTAAAGGCATTCGGAGACGGTATCCAGGGCGAAAGCGATGTAAAGATAAGCGGAGGCACTGTTGACGTTTATACATATGAAGGTTCAGGATACTCAACCGGCGGAAGTTCTTTTGACGGAAATACTAACAAGATGCCGACAGACCTCAGTGTAAAGGGAATCAAGTCTGCAGGAACAATAAACATTGAAGGCGGTACGATAACAGTTGATTCATCAGATGATGCTGTTCACGGAGCAGGAAATGTAAATATTACCGGCGGAAGACTTGAACTTCGCTCAGCAGATGATGCAGTTCACTCAGATACAGACCTTACAATAGGCGCAGGAACAGCGACAACATTTGATGATGTTATGATTTATGTTCCTAAGTGCTATGAAGGTATCGAGGGACAGAATATCATTCAGAACAGTGGTACTGTTATAGTATATTCTGATGATGACGGTTACAATGCAGCCGGAGGAGCAGACGGTTCGGGAACGACAGGTCCTGGCGGCTGGAATCCTGGCGGCGGATTCGGCAGCGGCGGAAACTATACTATCACCCTCAACGGTGGTTTTGCTTATGTAAGTGCAGCTGACGGTGACCATGACGGATTTGACTCAAACGGCTCGATCACAATTGACGGAGCTATTGCAGTATCAAACGGTAATGAAGCCTTTGACTGCGACGGTACAAAGTCATTCAACTCAGGCACATTCGTTGAACTCAGAGGCAGCGGAAACGGCGGAATGGGCGGCAGACCAGGCGGAATGGGAGGAATGGGCGGAAGCTCAGGAATGACAGCCTCATTCTCATCCACAGTAAGCGCTCAGAAGGGTGACAGAATCACAGTTTCCGATTCATCAGGAAATGTAATTGTTTCCTTCATTGCAGGTAAGTCAGCTTCAACTGTAAGCGTTGGCAGCAAGACTGTATCATCAGGTACGGTTACTGTCGGCGGTGATGTTCAGAACGGAACAGCTCTTCCAGTTATCGGTGATTCACAGCAGGTTTATGTTGGAAAATAATCAGAATATTTCTCGTTTTCTGCATTTTTGCCCCATCGGAACAATAATCCGGTGGGGCTTTGTATATATTTAAGGTTCTTGTATAAAATTGCATTGATGATATTTCGGAGATTTGTTCAAATTACTTACATCTCTTGACATTTGACTTCGCAATATTGTATAATATAATACAGAAAATGTTGCTTTGTTGTATTATTTTAATTTGAAATCGAAAGGAAAATGCTACTATGAGTATTTTTAAGAGGCTTATCGCAGCTGTCAGTGTTCTTGCTGTCGCAGGCACATTCAGCCTGTCATCTGTACCTTTTTCAAATGAAAACGTACAGGTTTCAGCAGTTGTTGATACAGACAATGATGACTGGCTTCATGCAGAGGGAAGCCGTCTTTATGACATGAACGGAAATGAAGTATGGCTTACAGGTGCCAACTGGTTCGGCTTTAATTGTTCGGAAAACTGTCTGCACTATCTCTGGAGTGCAGATATTGATGACTGTCTCAGAGAGATTGCAGACCGCGGTATTAATGTAATTCGTATGCCTATTGCCACAGAACTTATTGTTTCATGGATGGAAGGCAGTCCGAATCCGGTTTCAAGCGTTTCAGGAAATGCAGACCCTGCATTTACAATCAACCCTGATTTTTGTGAGGCGGACGGAAAAACTCTCAAAAACAGTATGGAGATCTTCGATATCATAATGAAGAAGCTTGACAATTACGGACTTAAGGCATTTATTGATATCCACAGCCCTCATACTGACAACTCAGGACATAACTACAATCTCTGGTACGGAAAAGCAGGCGTTACAACAGATGTGTGGATTGATTCACTTGTATGGCTTGCTGACAAGTACAAGAACGATGATACACTTCTTGCATACGACCTTAAGAATGAGCCTCACGGCAAGGGACAGGAAGGCGAGGCTGCTGCAAAGTGGGACGGTTCAACAGATGAAAACAACTGGGCTTACGCAGCTACGAAGTGTGCAGACGCTATTCTCGATGTAAATCCGAATGCCCTTATCCTTATCGAAGGTGTTGAACAGTCGCTCAGCGGTGCTATGGAAGGCGACTACTGGGGCATGCCTGACAGAAAGGAAAACTCTCCGTATATCGGGGCATGGTGGGGCGGTAACTTCCGCGGTGCAAGAGAGTACCCAATCAAACCAAAGCACGGAACAAGTCAGATAGTTTACTCACCGCATGACTACGGTCCTTCAGTATATGCACAGACATGGTTCGACAAGGACTTTACTGAACAGACACTTCTTGATGACTACTGGTATGATACCTGGGCATACATCAATGCCGAAGATATTGCACCTGAACTTATCGGTGAATGGGGCGGACACATGGAAGGCGACAACCTCAAGTGGATGCTTCTTCTCCGTGACTACATGATTAAAAATCACATAAACCACACATTCTGGTGCCTTAATACAAACTCAGGTGATACAGGCGGACTCTGGGACGGACTCGGATTCCAGCAGGGTTCCGGTACAACAATTGACTGGAATGAGCCGAAGTATGAGATGTTTGAAGAATCTCTCTGGCAGACACTTGAAAGCGGCAAGTACATAGGTCTTGACCACCAGGTTCCTCTTGGTAAAAACGGTCTTTCACTTAACGAATTCTATTCATCATATGCAAATACAGAAGGAAGTAACCTTGACGGCGGAAAGAAGGCAAACGGCACTCCTGTTGAGTCCGATCCTGCTGTAACAGAACCTGTAGTTACTACAGCAAAGCCGGCAGAAACAACTAAGGCAACTGAAACAACAACTGTTACTACCACAGCAAAACCGGAAGAAACAACATCGAAACCGGCAGAAACAACAAAACCTGCCGAGACAACAAAACCGGCAGAAACAACATCAAAGCCTGTTGAAACAACAAAGGAAACTGTCCCGGCTCCCGGGGATATCCTTTACGGAGATGTAAATCTTGACGGTAAGGTTGACGTAACAGACCTTTCAGTTCTTTCCATTTCCATTGCAGACAGAAAGGACCTTACAGAGGAACAGGTTGTAAGAGCCGATCTTACATTTAACGGAAAGGTTGATCTTCCGGATCTTGCAACACTCAGACAGTATCTTTCAAAGGTTATCGATTATATCGGACCCAAGAAATAATTTCAGAAATCAGTTTTAATTCTTTTCATATTTTAAACGAACCCGAAGCCTGACATTTCGGGTTCGTTTTTTATTTGTATTGCTTTTTTTTTTGGTTTCCTGTATAATTAAATCAAGAGTTCTTATATTTCTATAATCCGTTCATAACGGAAAAACAAGGAGGAATCGACAGAAATGAAAGCATTTAAGAAAATAACTGCGGTTCTGTGTGTGGCAGCACTGGCAGGAACGGGCTTTATGAACTATTCATCAGCACCTGCAGTTGAAACAACCTATGCTGTGGCTGACGACATGAACGATGACTGGCTTCATGCAAAGGGCAGCAGGCTTTATGACAGCAATGGAAATGAAGTATGGCTTACAGGTGCCAACTGGTTCGGATTTAACTGTACAGAAAACTGTGCTCATGGTCTGTATGCGAGAGATGTTGATGATATGCTTCAGAGTGTTGCAGACCACGGAATAAACATTATACGTTTTCCGATTTCAAGTGAGCTTCTTATCTCATGGATGAACGGAACACCGGATCCGGTAAGCTCAGTTCAGGCAAGCTACAATCCGCCTGTTGATGAAGTTGGAGAGGATGGAACGGTTACACCGGCAGGAAAGTACGGAAACATAAACAAGGATTTCTGTGAAGCTGACGGTAAGACACTCAAAAACTCCATGGAGATTTTTGATGTAATTATGCAGAAGTGCAAGAAGTACGGAATCAAGGCGCTTATTGACGTTCACAGCCCTGCTTCACATAACTCCGGTCATAACTATACTCTCTGGTACTATGAAGAATCTGCTGAAGACTGCGGCGGTATGGCTGTTGGACATACTTCAGAGAAGGAAATAACCTGGGATGACTGGAAGGATTCGATAACATGGCTTGCTGAAAAGTATGCAAATGATGATACAATTCTTGCATATGACCTGAAAAATGAACCTCACGGAAAGCGCGGATACAACGGCACAGAATGTCCGGACGGAATTGCAAAGTGGGATGATTCCACAGACCAGAACAACTGGAAGTATTCTGCAGAAGAATGTGCAAACTCAATTCTTGCAGTAAATCCAAACGCACTTATTCTTATCGAAGGTGTTGAACAGTATCCTAAGACAGAAAAGGGCTATACATATGATACTCCGGACATCTGGAATGCTCCTGCTGACCAGTCACCATGGTATGGTGCATGGTGGGGAGGAAATCTCCGCGGCGTTAAGGACTATCCTGTAGTTCCTGAGAGCGGAACAAGCCAGATAGTATACTCACCACATGACTACGGCCCGTCAGTATATGCACAGACATGGTTTGACAAGGACTTTACAACACAGACACTTCTTGATGACTACTGGTATGACACATGGGCATATATTAATGACCAGGAGATTGCTCCGCTTCTTATCGGTGAGTGGGGCGGACATATGGATGACGGTCCTAACCAGAAGTGGATGACTCTTCTCCGTGACTATATGATAGACAATCACATCAACCATACTTTCTGGTGCCTTAATCCTAACTCCGGAGATACAGGCGGACTTCTCGATACTCAGTTCAACAACTGGGACGCTGACAAGTACGGCCTCTTTGAAGAGTCACTCTGGCAGACTTCATCTTCAGGAAAGTATATCGGTCTTGACCACCAGACTGCTCTCGGCGCAAACGGTCTGTCGCTTAATGAATTCTACTCAGGTTACTCAAACAGCGAAGGAAGCAACCTTGACGGAGGCAAGAAATCAAGCGGAACTCCTGTGGAAACACAGCCGGGGGATAAGCCTGTTACAACAACAGCGAAACCTGCTGAGACAACGGCAAAACCAGCTGAGACAACAGAAAAACCGGCTGATACAACGGCAGAGCCACCGATAACTGTTCCGAATCCTGGTTCAGTTCTTTACGGAGATGTAAATAATGACGGAAAGGTTGATGTAACAGATATCTCAACACTTGCACTTATCCTCGCAGACAGAAAGGATATGACTCCTGATCAGATTGTCAGAGCCGATGTTACAAACAACGGTAAGGTTGAACTTGCTGACCTTGCAAGAATCAGACAGTTTATTTCAAGAGTAATTAACTCTCTTGATCCAAATAAATAGTAAACGCAATAAATAAATTGCGTTTACTATTAGCCGATATGCACGGAGTGACCGCAGGGAACGGATGTGCAAGGCAATAT
>CAMCOJ010000035.1 GCA_945876405.1 uncultured Ruminococcus sp. | reverse complement strand
TATAAATAAAATAATTATAGTGAAAGTCAAATTTATTTTGACGTTCACTATATATACATACAAAGGAGAAAGAATTATGAAAAAACACATAGATTACATATGGACTGATAAAAAGCGAACAATATTCGGACTTCCGATTTCACTGACCAGATATTTTCTTACAGAAAAGAAAATTATCAGACGTACAGGATTTTTCAATATCACTGAGGACGAGATAAATATCTACAAGATTACTGACAAGAAACTTACGCTTTCGTTCGGAGAGAGAATTTTCGGGTGCGGAACGATAACCATTTTCTCAAAGGATACGGATACAAGAGTTATGGATATAAAATCCATAAAAGATCCTTACAGGATATCAGAACTGGTTGACGAGGCACTTAACAAGGAACGTGACAAGTACGGAATCAGAGGCAGGGATATGATTCCTGATCCTCATGACCATGACGACTGCTTTGACTGTCCGGAAGAAACAGACATGAGTAATGATTAATACACAGGAAGGGTGATATATCTGTCACCCTTTGTTTATGCATAAACAAAATTACAGAAAGGAAAATTACATGCTTTCATTTATAAAGGAAAAGAAGTCCTGCTGGCAGCGCCTTAAGGAAGAGGAGAGGCCACTGTATATTTACGGAATGGGTAACGGTGCAGAGAAGATAATGAACGTATTTGAGGAGTACGGAATTCAGATAAAAGGATTTTTTGCAAGTGATGGATTTGTAAGGGGACATTCATTTCGTGGATATAAAGTAAAGAAATATTCAGAAGTCTGTGCAGAAGAGGATGACTTTGTAATTGTTCTTGCTTTTGCTGCGGGATACGATTCACTTATTGAAAAGATTGAAAATATGGCGAAGGAACATACTCTCTATGCGCCTGATGTTCCGATAGAAGGCGGTGGTCTTTTTACTTATGAATACTGCACTGAACATGCAGCGGAACTTGAGGAAGTTTATGAAAGTCTGGCGGACGGGCTTTCAAGGGAAGTGTTTTCCGATGTAATAAATTACAGAATAAGCGGAAAACCGGAGTATCTGAAAAAGATTACAACACCGAAAAGCGAAGTGTATACAGACATCATAAAGCCTCAGGGAAATGAAGTATATGTGGACCTGGGCGCATACACCGGTGATACTATCGCTGAACTGCTTGAATTTACCGGCGGTAAATATGAAAAAATATATGCACTTGAACCTGATAAAAGAAATTTTAAAAAGCTTCTGAAATCAACAGAAGGAATGAAAAATGTTGAAAATTTCAACTGTGCCGCATGGGAATGTGATACGGAACTGATGTTTGCAGACAGATCCGGCAGACAGTCAGCACTGAGCAGTACGGGAACTCTTAAGGAAGTTCGTTCGGTTGACAGTATTCTTGAAGGCGGACGTGCTGATATAATCAAGATGGATGTTGAGGGTGCCGAGGATGAGGCGATAAACGGAGCAAAGAATACAATTGCTGCATATAAACCGAAACTTATGATATCTCTCTATCACAGAAACCGGGATATCTTTTACCTTCCGCTGAAGATAAAGAAGATGAATCCTAAATATAAGCTTTATATTCGTCATCAGCCATATATTCCGGCCTGGGAAACAAATCTCTATGCAATATAGAATTTGTGAAAATGCAAAAACAACCAGTGCATATTTATGAAAAATCAATAATCCGCTGACCTAAAAATTGATTGTTATTATATAAAGATAGAGAATTTTTGCAGGAAATAAAGAAACTGCTTGCAAAACTTTTGGATTTGTAATATTATATAATACAGGGCATCGCAACTGATGCAGCGAAAAATGCAAACGAAAATTTTACTTTGTCTGGGAGGACTCATTAAATGAAAAAATTAAGTGAAATGACATCTGAAGAACTTTTAGCTTTTAAGAATGAAACGGAAAAACAGTATCTTGATTTTAAGAGTCTCAATCTTAGCCTTGACATGTCAAGAGGCAAGCCTGCTCCTGCACAGCTTGATCTTACCATGCCTATGATGAATATACTCGACGGTGACTCACTTAAGGCAGAAAACGGTTTTGACTGCAGAAACTACGGTGTGCTTGACGGTATTCCGGAAGCTAAGAAAATGTTTGCTGACGTACTAGGCGTACAGCCTGAAAATATAATCGTATACGGTAACTCAAGCCTTGCTATCATGTATGATGTAATGTCAAGAGCCTGGACACACGGCGTTCTCGGAAACAAGCCATGGTCAAAATATGATAAGGTTAAGTTCCTCTGTCCTGTACCTGGTTATGACAGACACTTCAGTATCTGCGAATACTTCGGTATCGAGATGATAAACATTCCTTCAAACGATGAGGGTCCTGATATGGACATGATTGAAAAACTCGTTTCAGAAGACGAAACAGTAAAGGGTATCTGGTGTGTTCCTCAGTACTCCAATCCAACAGGTGTAAGCTATTCAGATGCAGTTGTGAAGAGATTTGCATCACTTAAGCCAAAGGCTTCTGACTTCAGAATTTTCTGGGATAATGCTTACTGTATCCACCATCTTACAGATTCACCTTCATGTATTCTCAACATTTTTGATGAATGTAAGAAGAACGGTACTGAAAACATGGTTTATGAATTCATGTCAACATCAAAGGTTTCATTCCCTGGTTCAGGTGTGGCAGTGCTTGCAGCAAGCAAAGAAAATGTTGAAAGCATTAAGAAGGGTCTTGGTATCGCAACAATCGGATATGACAAGATTAACCAGCTTCGTCATGTTAAGTTCTTCAAAAATGCTGAGGGCCTTAAGGAACACATGAAGAAACACAAGGAAATTCTTGCACCTAAGTTTGATGTTGTTATCGACCAGCTCGAAAAGAACATCGCTCCTCTCGGTATTGCAAAGTGGCACAAGGCTGAAGGCGGTTACTTCATCTCATTTGATGCTATGAGCGGATGTGCAAAGCGCATTGTTTCTCTTTGTAAGGAAGCAGGGGTTGTACTTACAGGTGCCGGTGCAACATATCCGTACGGAAATGACCCTGAAGACAGCAATATCAGAATTGCTCCTTCATATCCTTCGGTTGAGGAACTCAGCAAGGCTATGGAACTTTTCTGTATCTGCATTAAACTTGCTTCTGCTGAAAAGCTTCTTGCTGCGAAGTAATTGTAAAAATTCAGAACATGAATATATACCGGTGATACTCTTTTCATGTATCGCCGGTATTTTGTATAAGTTGACAAAGTTCTGCTAAAGTGATAAAATTATAGCATATGTTTTTGCATAGCATCATAAATAAAGTGCAGAAAAATTATACAGGGCAGGTAATCATTATGAATGACCGTCTGAAAACATGCTTTAAAATATTTTCAGAGTGTTTTCCTATGGTTTACGTTTCAGAAAAAATAATTTCCGAAAAACTATTATGTACAGAGATTTTTTTCAGATATGAAGAAGGAAAAACAGTTGGCTTTGCTGCTGTTGAGGGCAATTCACTTGCTGTTATCTGTGTTTTGCCTGAATTTCAGGGCAAAGGCTACGGTGTTTCACTTCTTGCAGAATCTGAGGAATATATAAAAAGCAAAGGATTTGACTGTGTTGTACTAGGAAGAAACAGGTCGGAGATTTTCCGTGGTGCTGTTATGGAAACCTTGTCACACAGATTCTTTGAAAACAGAGGATACCACGCATATAATGGCTGCCTGAGTATGTATATTTACACTGAAGAATTTCAGCACAGGATTAAAACTCCGGAAGGGCTTGTTTTTCGTGCTGAGAAGGATATAATCAGTTCTGAGGTTCTTGGTATGGTTAAAACTGTTGAGCCCAACTGGCTTAAGTACTGCGAAAACTGTGCCGGAAAGACAGTTATAACTGCTGAAAGGGGCGGAAAAGCAGCAGGGTTCGTTATTGCCGAAACTGATGCACATACAATTATAACTGAAGAAGGCTGTAAAACCGGACTTATAGGATATGCAGGCGTTATTCCTGAAGAGAGAAACAAAGGAACAGGTCTGAGTATGATATCCTGGACAACCGGGTATCTGAAAACTGAAGGGTGTACAGAGGTTTTTATCAGTTATACGTCACTTGACCAGTGGTATGCAAAAATAGGTTATCAGGAATATCTCTGGTACTGGATGGGAGAAAAGAAACTGACATAAAACGGAAAAATTCCTTATGGGGTGGATTAAAAAAATGGGTATACAGTTAAAAGTAACAGCTGCAGCATCGGTTGTATCACTTGCGGCGGGCCTTCTCATAGGCTACTTTGTAAGTTCATCTGCAAATGCGGTTGATACTGTAAAAACTGCAAATGAAGTTGAGCGAAAGCAGAATGTTTCGGAAGACAATTTTTTCATGGAAGAAAAAACCGAAAGTCGTATGCATATTATAGAAAACTTTAACCTTATAAAACAGATGCCTGAACTTCCGACAGGGTGTGAGGTAACTTCACTTACCATGGTGCTCAATCATCTTGGATTTGATGCGGATAAGCTTGATATCGCAAGGGATTATCTTGAAAAGCAGGATCTTGATACTGATTCTGAAGACAGACTTCTCGGACCTGACTACAGATATGTTTTTGCCGGAAATCCTGAAGATGATGAGTCCTTCGGATGCTTTGCACCTTGTCTTGTTTCAGCTGCCAAAAAATATCTTGAGGACCAGGAATCAGATATGTATCCGGTTGACCTTACAGGCAAGGAATTTGATGAACTTTTTGAGTTTATTGACCACGATGTACCTGTTATTATGTGGTCAACAATAGGACTTGCTGCTCCTGAATATAATCTGAAATGGATAACACTGGATAATGAAGAAGTAACATGGCCTACCAATGAACACTGTACTGTTCTGACAGGTTACAGTAAAGATGAAAATACAGTAAGAATACACGACCCGATAAACGGTGTTATACAGCTCAACCTCGAAGCTGTACGTGAAAGGTATGATCAGCTTGGCAAAAATGCCGCTGCTATTATAAAAAAATAAAAAAAGAGAAAAGAGAGATTGTGTTATGAAGAAAAAGGGAAAAATAGTTTCTGCGACCGCAGCATTTCTTATAGCTGTTTCAGCAGCCGGAACCGGGAAACTCTCGGCACTTTCGGGCGAAGATGTGCTTAATGACAGTGTTGACGAGTATCAGCAGAACATCATTGACTATGTTTTTGTGAAAAATTATATTTCAGGGAATATAGACCTCAGTGATGAATTTAAGAAAAAACTTGATATTAACAATGACGGTGTTGTGAACATCATGGATTCTGCAAGACTTAAGCAGCGTATACTTGATGGTTCACAGAAGAATCCGCAGGTGACTGAAACGGCTGTAACAACTAACAAACCTGAGGTTACAGTTTCAGTGACCGAACAGGCTCCTGCAGTAACCACTGTTCCGCAGACGCAGGTTACTGAAGTGACTACTTCCGTTTCATCGGGTGACGTAAAAGTGGGAGATTATGTTTCTTACAGCGGCGAAGTTCATTTTACTGCAAGCGGGAACGGAAAAGTAGTTAATGTTTCGGGTATTTTCAAAGTAGTACAGATTATTTCAGAAACGTCTTCTCAGCCATACGGAGTTCAGCTGGAAAATACAGGATGGGTTTCATACAGCAAACTTACAGGAGGCAAAAAACCGGTTGTTACAGCTCCTTCGGAAGATATATTTGCAGGAAAGATTCTCAGAATGAAAAATGTTTCAAGCGGTAAATGTCTTGCTTCAACCGGAACTGAAAACAATTCAAACATAATCCAGACAGAAAAATGCGACAGCGAATCACAGCTTTTCAGAGCAATGCCATACTACAATTCCGGAAGTTACAGACTGTATATATGCAGTTCTGACAAGCCGATGGTAGTTGATATTGTAAAGGACGGAGAAAATATAGCCGAAGGCTGCAATGTTCAGCTTTATGATGCAGTTGACCCGGAGGCTCAGATCTGGAAAATACAGTCTGCAGGCAACGGAAAGTATAAAATCCTTTCAGCCAAAAATCCTGATGTTGCACTTACAGTAGTGGGAACATCAGAGGGAAGTGCAGAAGGGAAAAAATCTGACTCCGCCGGAAATGTATATCTTTCAAAGTACACAGGTAAAGACTCTCAGCTCTGGGAGATTGAAATAAGCTAAAAATAAAGCCATGCTTTTCTTCAAAAAAAGCATGGCTTTTATTTATGCGGATTTTATTTTTTTACGAAGAGTGAGGTGAGCATCTTTGATACGTAGTTCTTTGTGAAGTTTGTGCATTCGCTGAGTATGTAGCCCATTCTTGAGAGTGAGTTTGTCATCTCGCCGTTTTCGTTGCAGAAAGGCTTTGCACGCTTCATTGTTTCCTCTTCAGGTTCTGAAAGAATTTCCTGTGAGATTTTCTTTGACAGTGCCTCTATATCCTCAAGGTTTAATGTGTAGCTTTCACCTGCAGGCTGTTCGCTGACCTGTTTTCTGAGTTTGTATATCTCACCTGACTGGTTCTTTACCATCCTGCGAAGTTCTTCTATCTCTTCTTTCTGGCTCTTAATCTTTTCCTCAAGACTCTGGTCGATAAGGCTTTTTATTTCTTCTTCAGATAATGATTTTTTGAACATTTTTATTCCTCCGTTAGTAAAAAAAGTGTACGTTATCTAAATTATATCATAAATTTCGATTTTTTTCAAGGATTTTGCGGAAACAGAAAAAATAAAATGTCAAACTTGCATTGAAACTTATTTTGTGGTAAAATTAATTTGCTCGTTTAAATTCAATAAATACGGAAAATGGTGATAATAAATGCTTTTAAGCATGACCAGTGTAAATAAATTTTATAATGGAAACCAGATACTAAAGAATGTTAATCTTACTGTAAATGAAGGTGACCGTATCGGACTTATCGGTATTAACGGATGCGGAAAGACCACTCTTCTTCGTCTCATTACAGGCAAAGAAGAGCCGGACAGATTTACTGAAGAGGATGGGATCATTTCCATTGCTTCAAAAACAAGTATCGGCTATCTTGAACAGATGGGTGCTCTTGATAATGAAAATACAGTTATCGAAGAGATGAAAAGTGTATTTTCCGAACTCATAAGTATTTCAGAGCGGATGAAGGAACTGGAAAAACTCATGGCGGAAAGCTCGGACAACTATGAAGCCTTTTCTGAAGAGTATTCACGAATATCAGCCTACTATGAGTCAAATGACGGATATATCATAAAGGTAAAGATAAAAACCATACTCAACGGTATGGGTTTTTCCGAGGATATGTTTGACAGAGTTATCTCAAGCTTTTCAGGAGGCGAAAAAACCAGACTTGCCATAGCAAAGCTTCTTCTTGAAAATCCTAACATACTCATCCTTGACGAACCGACGAACCACCTCGACTTCAGAACGGTTATGTGGCTTGAGGATTATCTTAAGGATTACAGGGGAGCTCTGCTTATTGTATCCCATGACAGATATTTTCTTGACAAAACCGTAACTTCCATATGTGAAATTGAAAATACAGTCCTTACAAGATACAAGGGCAACTATACAGCATTTACAAGACTTAAGGAAGAGGCAGTGACCAGACAGCAGAAGGAATACGACCTTCAGCAGAAGGAAATTGCAAAGATGGAGGACTATGTTGCGAGAAACCTTGTCCGTGCCTCAACTTCAAAGAGTGCAAAGAGCAGGATAAAAGCCCTTGACAAGATGGAGAGAATTGAAAAACCGAACACATATCACAAGGCAGCAAAGCTTGAATTCACATTTGCTCAGGATCCTCCGCAGGAAGTGCTTAAAGTAAAGGACATCGACGTTTCCGTGGGATTCGGTGATGACAGAAGAACTCTTGTGGACAGCCTCTCATTTGAGGTGCGCCGCGGTGAAAAGCTTGCGGTTATCGGAGACAACGGTATCGGAAAGTCAACTCTTCTTAAGGTTATTCAGGAAAAACTTCCGCATAAGGGTAAGGTAATCTGGGCGGCCAATGTCCGTATATCCTACTTTGATCAGGAAGCGGCCAATATCAACAGATCCAATACTGTTTTCGAGGAAATACACAGCAGATACCCTCTTCTGTCAGATCTTGAAGTACGAAACCTTCTCGGAAAGGTACGGCTTGTCGGTGAAAATGTCTTCAAGCAGGCGGGAGTAGTAAGCGGCGGCGAGCGCTGCAAGCTCTGTTTTGCAATAATGATGATGGAACACGGAAATGTTCTTATCCTCGACGAACCGACCAACCATCTTGACCTTCAGACCAAGGAAGTTCTCGAAGATGCACTGGAGAGATTTGAAGGCACCATAATATATGTTTCGCATGACAGATATCTTCTCAACAGAATTTCCACACGTATTCTTGAGATTACCGCAGAGGGTACGGAGAGTTTCAACGGCGGTTTTGATGACTATATGAAGATTAAGACTCAGCGTGAGCAGGCTGCCGCCGAAGCGGCCGATGCAGCAAAGCAGGAGGAGCTCAGAGTACAGTATGCCGAAAAGAAGAAAAAAGCCTTTAAAACAAAGGAACAGCGCAATCTTGACGCTAATAACAGACAGCGTATCCGTGATATAGAGAAGCAGATGAATGAGCTTCAGGACGAACAGGACAGACTTGAAGCTGAACTTACTGATGAGAAGGTTATTTCGGACTACAGTCTTATGAATGAAAAATGCACACGCATAAACGAAATAAAGGAACTTTCAAACCAGCTCTTTGACGAATGGGCTGAACTTTCTGAATCACTTTAAGGAGGAAATGATATATGGATATTAACAAGGTACTGGCTGAAGAGTTTAAACTCAGACAGGAGCAGATTGACAACACAATTGCACTTTTCGATGACGGAAAAACAATTCCGTTCGTTGCACGATACAGAAAGGAAGCAACAGGTTCTCTTGATGATCAGATTCTCAGAGAGATTTTTGACAGAATGACATATCTCCGTAATCTCGAAAAGAGAAAGGAAGAGATTACTGCACTTATCGACGAACAGGGAAAGCTTACCGATGAACTTAAGCTTGCAATAAGCAATGCACGAACACTTGTTGAAGCGGAGGATATCTATCGTCCGTTCAAGCCTAAGAGAAAGACAAGAGCCGGTATAGCACGTGAAAAGGGTCTTGAACCGCTTGCAGTGTTTATCATGGAACAGAACAGGGGGGCTGACCCGAACTCTGAAGCAGCAAAGTATATCGATGCTGAAAAAGGCATTGAGACAGCCGAAGATGCTCTTGCCGGTGCTTCAGATATTATAGCTGAAGATATCTCGGATGATGCTGAACTCAGAAAAATGCTCAGAGCATATTTTATGAAAAACGGTGTTATCGTTTCAAAGGCTTCTGATGAAAATGCTGAAAGCGTTTATGAAAACTACTATGATTTTTCCGAACCTGTTGCGAAGACTGCAAACCACAGGATACTTGCACTTGACCGCGGAGAGAAGGAAGAATTCCTTAAGGTGTCAATAGCTGCTCCGGATGATACACCGGCTGCAATGTGTGCAAACAGATATGTAAAGAACCAGAGTGCGTGTGCTTCACTGGTTGAGGCTGCAGCTGATGACAGCTACAAGCGTCTTATCTTTCCTTCAATCGAACGTGAAATCCGTTCAGCACTTACTGAAAATGCAGCTGAACAGGCTATAAAGGTTTTCTCTGAAAACTTAAGACAGCTTCTGCTCCAGCCTCCGATTAAAAATACAGTAACGCTGGGTCTTGACCCTGGTTTCAGAACAGGCTGCAAGGTTGCAGTTGTTGACCATACAGGAAAGGTTCTCTATACCGACGTTGTTCATATTTCAATGGGTTCGGCTGAGAGAATAGAGAAGGAAAAGCAGAAGCTTAAGAGAATCATCATTTCACAGAAGGTGAATACTATAGCGATAGGAAACGGTACAGCTTCAAGAGAGTCGGAAGCCGTAGTTGCAGAGATAGTCAAGGAAACAGACCAGAAGGTCAGCTACATGGTTGTAAGTGAAGCCGGTGCTTCAGTTTACTCTGCTTCGAAACTTGCTGCAGAAGAATTCCCGGACTATGATGTTTCTCTCAGAAGTGCGGTTTCCATCGCAAGACGTCTTCAGGATCCGCTTGCTGAACTTGTAAAGATTGAACCGAAGGCAATAGGGGTCGGTCAGTATCAGCACGATATGCCAAAGGCAAGACTTAATGAAGCTCTCGGCGGTGTTGTTGAATCATGTGTAAACTCAGTGGGAGTTGACCTTAATACTTCATCACATGCTCTTCTTTCATATGTGGCAGGCATTAACTCTTCCATTGCCAAAAACATCGTTGCATACCGTGAGGAAAACGGTGAATTTACTGACAGAAAAGAACTTCTCAAGGTTCCTAAACTCGGTAAAAAGGCATATGAACAGTGTGCTGGATTCCTTAGAGTAAGAAACGGCAAAAATCCGCTTGACAACACAGCAGTTCATCCGGAAAGCTATGATGCAGCGATGAAACTCATCAGCGAATGCGGTTTCAGTCTTGCAGACATCAGCGCGGGCAAGTCAGGTGATATAAAGAGCATTGCTGAGAAGATTGGTATTCCTGCCATAAGCAAAAAGCTTGACATAGGTGTACCTACACTAAGGGATATTGTTTCAGAACTTCAGAAACCGGGACGTGACCTCAGAGATGAGCTTCCTCCTCCGCTTATGAGAAGCGGTGATATCATGGAGATAGGTGATCTCAAGGAAGGCATGGAGTTTATGGGAACTGTAAGAAACGTAATAGACTTCGGTGTTTTCGTTGATATCGGTGTTCATGAGGATGGTCTTGTTCATATCTCGCAGATATGCAACAGATATATCAAGCACCCGCTTGAAGCCGTTAAGGTGGGTGAGATAGTTAAGGTAAGGGTTCTCAGTGTTGATGTAAAGAAGAAGAGAATTTCGCTTACTATGAGACTTGATGAGGCATCTGCCGCAAGAAAATAAAACAGAGTTACAGTGCTGCCGGACATCTGATAACCGGCAGCATTTTTCCTTTATTCAGGTAAAGAAATTGTTAAAACAGTAACCGTTTTTTAATTGACAAAGAATTTCATTAGTGATATAATTTTATTGTAATAAACAGAAGCTTGTATGAGTTACTGAAAAGAAAGAACAACAAAACATAATGAATCGGGGGACCGAAGAAGATGATTAAAAGAAATATTGCTATAGGTGTATTGATTTTAATAATTGTTGCAGTATTTGCAGGTGCAATATTTATGATTTTTCCGCACAGTAAAAATGACGAAAAAGACAAAAATGAATCGGTACAGCCTGTTATGAAAATTTCCGATGTTATTGATGAAGCTGTTTATATGGGTTCGTACAGTACTGACGCAGAGGTGTATGCGGACGAACAGTTTGCAGCCAAGGAAATACTCAGAACAGCACTTGCAAAGTCATCAGGACTTCCTGAGAATGTTCCTGTAATGATTGAAAGCTATAACTACGAGAATCTCAGTGTGTTTTTTGATGACGGAAGAACGATGAGGACACTTGAACAGCCGGGTATGACAAATGTCATGATAGTTGCTTCTATTCCTAAGCAGAACGGTGACGTTTACTATGCATACAACTGTCTCTTATACACATCTGACGCTGCCGACGATACTCCTTGTGTAG
>CAMCOJ010000034.1 GCA_945876405.1 uncultured Ruminococcus sp. | reverse complement strand
AATTTATTAAAAATTTTCGGAGGTAATTTATTATGCCAAATATTAAATCTGCAATGAAGAGAGTTAAGGTTAACAAGGTTAAGGCTGCAAGCAACAAGGCAAGAAAGTCAAACCTCAAGACAATGCTTAAGAAGGCTGACGCAGCTGTAGCAACAAACGCAGCTGACAAGGAAGCAGCTATCAGACTCGCTATCAAGAGAGTTGACCAGGCTGCTGCAAAGGGTCTCATTCACAAAAACAAGGCTGCAAGAAAGAAGTCACAGCTTGCTAAGAAGCTCAACGGCTAATTTAACACTCAGTAAGAATTATTAAACGGGAAATCACATTTATGTTGATTTCCCGTTTTTTGTGTTATCATTTTCAATAATATATCAGCGTAAAACAATTAAAAGAGTTATAATTTGCTGATTTTGCCCATACAGCTTGACTTTTAAAATTAAAAGTAATATAATAGGTTTCGGACTTGAAAAGATACAGAAAACGCAGATTTTCCACACTGAAAATGCCGCGTGAGCTGTCTTTGTTAATATTTTTTCACTATGAAAGGAATGTGCTGTATGGATTTGCATTATCTATTGTTCATTGCCCTCATTCTTATGTCAACAAAAGTTTTCGGACTTATGACAAAGAAAATTAACCTTCCTCAGGTAGTCGGCGCACTTGCTGCCGGTCTTGTTCTCGGCCCGGGACTTCACCTCGTGGAAGAAACCGAGTTCATAAAGAACCTCTCCGAAATCGGTGTTATTGTTCTTATGTTTTCAGCCGGCCTTGAAACCGATATAAAGGAACTCAAAAAATGCGGCCTTGCTTCTTTTATAATCGCATTAATCGGTGTTCTCGTACCTCTTGCAGGCGGTTTCGGTGTTGCTTATTTGTTTAATAACGGAGAGTCTACTCTTCCTACAAGTGTATTTCTCCAGAATATATTTATAGGAATTATACTTACAGCAACCTCTGTAAGTATCACTGTTGAAACTCTCAAGGAACTGGGCAAACTTTCAACAAATGCCGGAAATGCAATCATAGGTGCTGCTCTTATCGATGACATTCTTGGTATCATAGCACTCACAGTAGTTACAAGCCTTGCCGATCCTTCTGTTGAAATCGGAAAGGTTCTCCTGAAGATCCTCCTCTTCTTTGTATGCGGCGGACTTTTTGGCGTGCTCTTCCATATTCTCTTTGTAAGATGGACAGACCGTACAACTGCCAAGCTTCACAGATACAATGTAATGAGCTTTGCATTCTGTCTTCTCTTCGCTTATGCCGCTGAAGAATTTTTCGGAGTAGCTGATATTACAGGTGCATTCCTTGCCGGTGTTCTCATCTCAACAAGTACAAAGATCAAGTACATCTCATCAAGATTTGAAACGCTTTCATATATGCTGCTTTCCCCTGTATTCTTTGCAAGTATCGGTCTTAACGTTAAACTTACAAAGGACAGTTTCAATTCATCAATAATAATCTTCACTCTCCTTCTCCTTGTTGTTGCAATCATCACAAAGATTATCGGCTGCGGCATCGGTGCAAAGCTGTGCAGGTACACAACAAAGGAAAGTATCCAGATTGGCATCGGAATGGTTTCACGAGGCGAAGTTGCTCTTATCGTCGCAAACAAGGGTCAGGCCGTAGGTCTTATGGATGACAGATTCTTCGCTCCTATCGTAATCATGGTTGTTATCACAACTATCGTAACTCCTATTCTCCTGAAAATAGCCTTTGCAGACAAGGCGGAGAAAAAAGCTGAAAAGCCTGCTTAATAACGCAGGATACAAATAAAATATAAATATTTTCATATTAAACAGAGATGGCAGAGTTCCTCGGAATTCTGCCATCTCCGTTTTTTTTACTGTTTACCATCTCTTATGATTCGTGCAGCTGCTTTAAGTTCGTTTTTTCTCTCCTTATGCTCCGGCAGAATACCGGATAAAAACTCATAAAAACCAGCCGAATGATCAGGGTGAATGAAATGAGTATACTCATGGCAGAAAACAAATTCTATAAGTTCCCTGTCGTACTTTATCAGATCCCTGTTAATGCTCATACGGAATTTAACAGGATTGCAGCTTCCCCAGAGCGTTTTCATCTTTTTGTAGGAATACTCTGGCTCGCGGGACACATGGTCTCTGAACTTCTCATAAACGATGTGTCCGATATCCCTTAGAACCTTTCTGCACTGAGTGTCATACCATGCGTCAATAACCGCATCCGTACTGCAGCCGGCACTGTAAACTATTATCTCATCATCGCATAACGTGACCATATTTGAGGCAGCACTTTCCACCCTAAGTCTGTATGGTTTACCCAGAAAATACACGTTGCTGCCATCCTTAAGCCTGTCATCTGCGGCTGCCGGTTTTATGCTGCTGTATTTTTTTACTGCTCTGAGTATCTCTGCTGATTTCTTTCTGAAAAAATCCTCTATATACTCCACAGGAACCCTGCTGCCGGCCGAAACGAAAACAAGTCCGCCGGGTTTTATGCGAATGTTTATGTTTCTGACGTTTTTATATTCGAGCTCATACGCAAGCTCTTCACCTTCAAGCACAATCTTTCTTCTCATGTAAAAAAATCTCCTTTTATGTATTATATACCATATTATACTCTTTTTTTCAGTTTATTTCAAGACAGAAACGAAAAAAATTTCCACAAAATCCATAAGCGAATTTTGTGGAAATTTAAGGTATTTGTTCAAAAACTTATGCGGACTGTTCATCAAGAAAGGCAAGTGCCTGAACAGCGTCCCAGAATATTCTCTCCTCGCCGACCTTTTCTATGAATCCGGCACGTTCAAGAGTACCTCTTACACGAGGCTGAACACCGCTGAAAAGAATATTTACATTATTCTTTGTATAAGTATCAAAAAGTTCCTCAAGTTCTGCAATGGCCGAGTCATCAACCATAGGTACACCTCTCATGGAGAAGACAATGGAAGCCGCACCATCGAGCTGTGAAAGACACTCTGTAAGTTTTTCCTGTGTACCGAAGAAAAGAGGTCCGGCAAGGTATACGAGCTTTGTTCCTGCCATTGATGATGAGAGTTCATGACCTGCACTGCGAAGTCTCTTTTTGTCAACATCGCTTATATCAATGCGAAGCTCACAGTTCTTTACAATGAAGATAAGCATTGAGAGTACGACACCGATTACGATAGCAACCGTAAGGTCAAACACAACAGTTGCAACCATTGTGATTATATACTGAAGAGCTGAGTTTTTGAGTTTCTTGCTGAAAATATTCTTTATTGTTTCCCATTCATTCATTCTCCATGCTGTTACCATAAGAACACCGGCAAGAGCTGCAAGCGGTATTTTTGACATAACAGGTCCGAGAAGGAACATGGAAGCGATAAGTGTCAGTGAATGGAAGATGCTCACGAGCCTTGTCTGTCCGCCTGACTTAATGGCAACACTTGTACGTGCAATAGCAGCTGTTGCAGGAACACCACCGCAGAAAGGAATGAGCATATTGCCTACGCCCTGTGCTATAAGTTCTCTCTGGGCATCGAGTTTTTCATTTTTCATCTTTCCTGCCGATGCGCCGCAGAGAAGACTCTCAATCATACCAAGAGCTGCAACTGAAACAGCAGGTGAGATATATTCCTTCAGTTTATCGAAATCCTTTACGTTTTCAAAAATAACAGCAGGCGTAAGTCTTGTATCAAGGAGAAGGGACTTTGGAATATCTCCTACCTGCTTGACATCAAAGTCAAAGATAAGTTCAACGATAAGAGCTATAATAATAGAAGCGAGTGATGCAGGAAATCTCGCATTGAGTTTCTTAGGATAAAAAATCATTATAAGAACAACAAGCACACCGAACATCACAGCTTTCAGATCCGGTGTAAATCCAAGTCGTCCGTATGATATAAGCTTAAGTACCGCCTTGCTGCCCTCAGAATATGTACCAAAGAAATTATCAATCTGTCCAAGTGCGATGATAATCGCAATACCCGAGGTAAATCCGGTAATAACCGGTGCCGGAATATATGAAACGAGCTTTCCGACCTTAAGAAGTGCTGCAAGTATAAGGATAATTCCTGAAAGAAATCCTGCAAACAGAACGCCTTCAACGCCGTTTTTTGCAGAAAGCGTAAGAAGAATAGCAGCCATAGCCCCGGTAGGTCCCGAAATCTGATATGAGGCACCCCCGAGAACACCGATGACTATTCCGGCAATAATAGCAGTGATAAGACCTGAAGCAGCATCAGCACCAGAGCTTACACCAAAGGCAAGTGCAAGCGGAAGAGCAACTGCTGCAACTGTAAGTCCGGACATAAGGTCTGCAGATAATTTTTTTCCGTTATAGCCTGAAAATTCTTTTTTCAGGTCTGTAACATACTTTTTCAGCATAATATACATCTCTCTTCTGTAATTTTTTTTGATTTTTCACAACCTTTGATATTATACCACTTAATCAGATACGTTTCAATTATAAGAGTAGACAAAAATACAATGCCTCACAATAAACGATAATTGCATTTTGCTAAAAACAAACACAGATAATACAGAATATAAGCGGCATAATATTTTCTTCCTGCACATACTCAATGTCCGATATATGATAAATATAGTGAACGTCAAAATAAATTTGACTTTCACTATATTTATTTTATTAATATTGCCTTGCACATCCGTTCCCTGCGGTCACTCCGTGCATATCGGCACCGGTGAACGAAAAAATATTTTTTTCGTTCACTATAATACAATTTTACATTTTCAAAATAAAAACAAATAAATCAGTCAGGACTTTTCTTAACTAAAAAAATATTGATTTTTCATGAATATTGAGTTATAATTAATAAGATTGGATAATATACGCGAAAAGGATTTCAATGACAATTGTTAATTATTTCGGAAGGGGTTCTGCTTTGAAAAACAAGAATAAGTCAAACATAATCATTGTTGCCGTTTTCATTATTTTTTATTTTTTGGGCTATATGATGATAGTAATGCTCAACGACATAAGCCAGGATTCAATACTCTTTATGGGCGGAGAGATTCAGATTGCAAGTATCAGCGGCATAATTGCCTCGCTGCAGATGATGATAAGCGTAACCTTATCCGGAATAAATCTCAGATTTGCCAGGATATCCGCTCATCTGCTTCCATTATTTTCAGCTATATCCACAACACTCTATATTATGCGTTCCAGTAACCCTACATCGATTCCGGGAGTAACGATGCAGATTGTATGCTTCATCGCCGTTATAATTATACATGGTCTGATAAAAAGGCGCGAAAAGGACGCTCTTACTGATTATCTGACCGGTGCACACAACAGAAGAAGTATAACAAACAACCTTGAACGCATGGTAAAGTCCGGAAAGCCATTCAGCATAATGTATGTTGATATAGACGAGTTCAAGTTTATCAATGATAACTACGGTCACAAGATAGGTGACAGAGTCATAAAGATTGTCGCCTCCAGAATAAGTGAACTGACTGACTCAAAAACAATATTCGGACGTATAGGAGGAGATGAATATATCCTTCTTGTCCCGGGCGATATTTCCGTATCCGAAAAACTTTCCGGTGAAATACTTGATGCTGTAAAAAAAGAGATATACATAGGCGATACAAACACCTGCCACTATCTTACCGCAAGTATAGGAATATCTCGTTTTCCGAAAGATTCAAAAATCTCTTCCGAACTTATCAGATATGCCGATATCGCAATGTACAGTGTCAAAACTGCTGGCAAAAACGGAATAAAGTTTTTTGAAAAAGAGCTCGAAACCGAAATGATGCGAATATCCAACATAGAGTCACTTGCCCAGAAATACATATCAGAAGAAAGTTTCACCTTTGCCTACCAGCCTCAGTACTGTGCAAAAACGAAAAAACTCCGCGGTTTTGAAACTCTTCTCCGCATCCGCGAAGAGGACCGGAACATAGTTTCCACACAGGAACTTATATCTGTAGCTGAAAAATCCGATATCATATTCCGTATAGACGAATATGTACTTAGAAAAGCACTTGAAGAATTTAAACCGAATATACAGAAATACAGTGATATCATTCTCTCTGTAAATGTCTCAGCCAAACATATTTCAAAAAAAGGATTTCCGCTTGCAGTTGAACATATACTTTCAGAAACCGGATTTCCTGCTGAACAGCTTGAAATAGAAATAACAGAATACTGCCTTGCAGGTTCTGTCGATACAACTATACAAAATATGAACAATCTCAGAAAGCTCGGCATAAAAATTGCCCTTGATGACTTCGGCACCGGTTATGCTTCACTCTCATATCTCTCAAGACTTCCTGTCAATCTTCTGAAAATTGACAAAAGTTTCATTGACAGACTCAGTGACAGCAGCTCAGTGGACTTCATAAGTGCAATCATCTCAATGGGACATATTCTCGGATGTGAAGTTATTTCCGAAGGTATTGAATCACAGGCTCAGCTTGACATAGTAACAGAAAAAAACTGTGACTTCATACAGGGATTTCTGTGGGGTGCACCTCTTGATATTAAAATGGCATCTGAACTCTGTGAAAAAATATGCAGGTAAACAAATCCCCCTGACTTTGTCAGGGGGTATTTTCATAAAAAATTCCCCGCTTTACAGGAAAAGCGGGGATATTTTTATATTATTAAATCAGAATCAAAGCTGTGGGCCAGCAGCTACGAGAGCCTTACCAGCTTCGTTAGTTGTATACTTAACAAAGTTCTTGTTAAATCTTGCAGCAAGATCCTTAGCCTTTGTTTCCCATTCAGAAGGATCAGCATATGTGTCTCTTGGATCGAGGATACCTGTGTCAACGCCTGGGAGTTCTGTTGGAACTTCGAAGTCGAATATAGGAATCTTCTTTGTAGGAGCCTTGTTGATGTCACCGTTAAGGATAGCGTCGATGATACCACGTGTATCCTTGATTGTGATTCTCTTGCCTGTGCCGTTCCAGCCTGTGTTTACGAGGTATGCCTTGGCACCGCTCTTTTCCATCTTCTTAACAAGTTCTTCAGCATACTTTGTCGGGTGGAGTTCAAGGAATGCCTGTCCGAAGCAAGCTGAGAATGTTGGAGTTGGTTCTGTGATACCACGTTCTGTACCTGCAAGCTTAGCTGTGAAGCCTGAGAGGAAGTAGTACTGTGTCTGCTCAGGTGTGAGGATTGAAACCGGAGGGAGTACACCAAAAGCATCAGCTGAAAGGAAGATTACGTTCTTTGCAGCAGGAGCTGAAGAAACAGGCTTAACGATGTTGTTGATGTGGCTGATCGGATAAGATACACGAGTGTTTTCTGTAACGCTCTTGTCGTCGAAGTCAATCTTGCCGTTTGCATCTACAGTTACGTTTTCAAGAAGAGCATTTCTCTTAATAGCGTTGAAGATGTCAGGTTCTGATTCCTTGTCAAGACCGATAACCTTAGCATAGCAGCCGCCTTCGAAGTTGAATACGCCGTTATCATCCCAGCCGTGTTCGTCATCACCGATGAGAAGTCTCTTAGGATCTGTTGAAAGTGTTGTCTTACCTGTACCTGAGAGGCCGAAGAATACAGCTGTGTTTTCACCGTTCATGTCTGTGTTAGCTGAGCAGTGCATTGAAGCGATGCCCTTGAGCGGGAGGTAGTAGTTCATCATTGAGAACATACCCTTCTTCATCTCGCCGCCGTACCATGTATTGATGATAACCTGTTCCTTACTTGTGATGTTGAATGCTACACATGTTTCTGAGTTAAGACCGAGTTCCTTGTAGTTTTCAACCTTAGCCTTTGAAGCGTTGTATACAACAAAGTCAGGTTCGAATGATGCGAGTTCTTCTTCTGTAGGAATAATGAACATGTTCTTTACAAAGTGAGCCTGCCATGCAACCTCAACGATGAAACGGACTGCCATTCTTGTATCCCTGTTAGCACCGCAGAATGCATCCACTACGAAGAGCTTCTTGTTTGAGAGTTCCTTCTTAGCGATATCCTTTACAACAGACCATGTTGATTCTGACATCCTGTGGTTATCGTTTGGATATTCTTCTGATGTCCACCATACTGTATCCTTTGAATTTTCGTCTTCAACAATATACTTGTCTTTAGGTGAACGGCCAGTGTAAATACCAGTCATTACGTTTACAGCGTCGAGTTCTGTATTCTGTCCTACTTCGTAGCCTTCGTTAGAAGCCTTTGTTTCTTCTTCGAAAAGAACTTCAAAAGAAGGGTTATGAACGATTTCTGTTGTGCCTGTGATGCCATACTTTGTTAAATCAATCTTTGACATTTTTAACAACCTCTTTCTTGATGTATTTAATTTGTGAGGAACGCTGTCCCGGCGTTAGTGTGATGAAAATCGAATACCGGATATAACCGTGAACTCAGATTCAGTTCAGGTACAGACAGACATTATTCCTGACCTTATAATTATACCACATAAATTCAATCTCTGCACCCTTTTTTTAAAATTTTTTTTAGATTTTCACAAATCTGTTCTCAGGATAAAAAAACAATCCTGATTTTATTATTTTCTGAACATATTACTCAGAAAATAATTTTTACATCTGCTGTAATTTACTCAAACGGGTCAGATTCATCGTCTTTTTTATATTCTGAATACAGGTTAAGAGTATTGTCCACTGTATTTACGCACCCGAAAAAAATTTCTTCCGCACTGTGGAATCCCTGCTCTCTGATTTTTTTATCAAGCCAGATGCGGTTGTTCCCGGTTTTCTTGAGATTTTCCTCATTTACATGTCCGTCAAGTATTACGTTTACCGGTACTTCCTGCTGAACCGGATTCATATTCATATCCGACGGTTCAAGCGGGCGATGATTTTCAGAAGGCAGGATACTTACTGAACCATTATACTCAAATACAGCTGTCTGTATCTGTGACAAATCAAAATATCCCTGGCTTCGGCAGTGAGTCAGAAAATCACTTATATCAAGCCTTGCCTTTTTAAAATGACTTCTGTACAGCTTTCCCTTATCAAAAAGAATAAGCGGTCTTCCGATTATAATTTTACGCATACCGGTTGACTTGCCTGTAATAACGGAAACAAGATATGCAATAACAGCATAGACTATCATGGCAGCAAGTGTCCGTTCCGGATTCTCAAGTTCCGTGGCAAATTCTGCTGCTATGGAGCCGATGGATATCCCAATAATATAATCGAACATACTCAGCTGGGAAACCTGCTTGTTACCCATTAGTTTGGTAAGAAGGAAAAGTGTAACCAGGCTTGCAGCCGACATCAGTATCGTCTTGAATAATTCCATAATAATGCACTCCTTTTGATTAGGATATGCATGAGTACTGAAATTATACGGCTTTCCGGTACAAAAAAAGCATATCCCGAATCATCTGTCAGGGATATGCTCAAATCTTTTGACAAAACAAAAACCTCGTAAAAACGAGGTTTCAGGATTGGGGCGGAAGGATTTGAACCCTCGGAATGGTGGAGTCAGAGTCCACTGCCTTACCGCTTGGCGACGCCCCAGCATCTTTTGTTTTTGTCTGTCGTCCGACGACTTTTATATTATATCATACAACATTCCGAGTGTCAACACTTTTTTTGAATTTTTTTAAAAAAATTTTTTATTTATAAATCGGGCATAATTTGCAACAGTTTTTTTAATATATTTCACACCATTTTTACATATTCAGATTTTTAAAGTGTTTTTTCTGTGTTTTTTAAAAAAAACTATTGACATCATTTCAATTTAATACTATAATATATGCAGGTCGTTAAATTTGATTTAATTAATCTAACCATTTCTTACTAATGAATTCGGATTTATATTTCGGATTTGCACTTTTTTCATTTTCCCCTATATTTTCATCAAACTGTACCGCACATGCATCCCCCCTATAGCATGTGCGGTATTTTCTTTGCCATGAATTTAATTGACAAACTACCGTATAGTGTACTATAATTATAAGGTATTATTGTTTATTAAAAGACGGAGGAACAACATGAAAAATTTTATCACAGCATTAAAAGGCGCCGCTCTTGGAACGGCATTTGTAATTCCTGGCTTCAGCGGCGGTACTATGGCCGTAATTCTCAAGATTTATGACAGACTTCTGGATGCCATATCACTGAACATCGAAAAGCTGAAAAAGAATTTCGGATTCATTCTCTTTCTCGTAATCGGCATGGCAGCAGGCGTATTCGCAACTGCAGTAGGCCTTTCCTGGCTTTTTGAAAATCACCCTGTTCCAACTGCACTCACTCTGACCGGTATAGTAGTTGGAAGCCTTCCTATGATCTGGAAAGAATGTACCTCGGAAAGCAAATTCAAACCGTTAAATATCATACCTTTTCTTATTGCATTTGCAGTAATGGTTGTTATGTTTTTTATAGAAAACGCAGATACTGCAGAAACTGCAGTACAGACTGATTTTTCATTTGTACTCGCACTCAAACTTGCTGCAGGCGGATTCATTGCTGCAATATCAATGGTTATCCCGGGCATAAGCGGCTCACTCATGCTCACAATAATGGGTATGTATGAAACAAGCATAACTGCAGTAAAGGATCTCAACATCGCACTTATCGCCCCTGTAGGCATTGGTGCGGTTGTCGGAATTCTTTCAGGTGCAAAAATTATCTCTTTACTTCTAAAAAAATTCAGACAGAGCACATATTCCGTTATCATAGGACTCATCGTCGGCTCACTCCTGACAATCTTTCCTTCAGATTTCAGTTTCAATTCAGAAGGAATTATTGGTATAGTCCTTGGCATTATCGGCTTTATCATTCCGATTTTATTTGACAGAATGTCGGCAAAAAAGGAAACAGAAAAATAAACTCTGCAGAATAGTCCTGCGGAATTAAGGAGCATCTCTTATGAGAAAGTATCTTACAGCATATCTTGCCTGTATAGATGATATTATAAACAGCGGACAGGCATATGACGAAGAAAAATTAAAAGAAGAACACCTCAGGCAGATTCAGTTCATGCAGCATGAACGGCTCATTCATCTTATCGTAACAGTTCTTTTCGCAGTTTTGCTTTTTATCAGTCTGGGTATACTTGTAAGCACAGGCGAATTTGCGTTTTTAATTCTCACTCTTATGCTCCTTATTCTTCTGATACCGTATATATTTCACTACTATTTTCTCGAAAACAGTGTTCAGAAAATGTACAGACAGTTTAACAGTATGAATCGCAGCAGCATTCCGGAAAACTGTATAAACGGAGTAAACAAAGAATGAGAAAATCAATTTATAAAACAGTAGTTGCGCCTTTTATTTTGTCTGCTGTAATTATCTATATCGCATTTTACTCTGTAGGAGTAGTTGAGAAAAATTATGTTTATGATGCCGCAAAAGAATACCTGTCATCGCTTGCATCCAGCATATATGACAATAACAGCGAATATGAGGTTATGACAGACAAGCTGTGCAGTGAATATGAGCTAAAGGCACAGACGCTGTCGATACTTATCTCACAGCTGCCGAAAACCCTGAGCGAGGACATGACATCCGAAGAACTCAGAATCGCGTCCGGAGCTGACGAGATAATGATCTCAGATAAAAACGGTATTATCATATTCAGCACCTCTCCTGACTCAGAAATAGAACTCTCTCTTATACACATCTGACGCTGCCGACGATACTCCAAGTGTAGATCTCGGTGGT
>CAMCOJ010000033.1 GCA_945876405.1 uncultured Ruminococcus sp. | reverse complement strand
ATTTTTTTATACAATATTCTCTTCGTAAACCATAATCAGCCCTCATCGTCTTTGAGTGCTTCTATTATCTTTACAGCTTTTATTATATCTTCTTTAGTTGCCTTCTTAGTAACCGAGAATAGTATTTTCATTTCCGGATTAGTTCTAAGGCTGTCAATAATATCTCTGGTTTCGTCATCTATAACTACTACGTTGTCATTTTCATCGAATGCCTGGACAGTTGGAGTAGTTCCAAGGAGATAGTCCGTTGACACGTTGAAAAACTCAGCTATTTTATCTATGTGTTTCTTATAAGATTTAGTTTTTCCTTTTTTCCAGTCAGCGATGGCTCCTTCACCTATTCCAAGAAATTGAGTCAGTTCTTTTTGTTGCTTATGTTGTTCTTTTAATAAATTCAATATAATATCAACTGTATTCACAAACTTACCCCCTTAATTTTGGTTGTAAATTAGATATATCAACAAACTTTGAAAAATTCTAATTTTTATATTGACACTTGGAATAATTCAAAGTATAATATACTCATGACAACAAAATAATTTATTTCGTTGTCATAATTATAGCATAATGTATTTAAAATTGCAAGAATTTTTCCAACTTTGGAGGTGAAAAAAATGGATACTAAAATCAGGTTGTTGCAGCTTAATCTGAAGCAGGTTGATCTTATCGAACTGCTTGCTGAGAAAGGAATAACTGCAAACAAGGTTGAAATCAATCTTGCTATCAACGGCAGATCAACTCAGACGAAACACAAGAAGATCCTCGAAGCTGTAGACGAGATCTTAACAGAAATGGAGGAAAAGAAATGAACGAAATCAAAATTAACAATGACAACGGAACCTTAACGGTGTCAAGTCTTCAGGTTGCGGAAGACTTTGAAAAAGAACACAGGAATGTTGTTCAGGCAATTGAAGAACTCAAAAAGGGGGTTGCTGAAAAATCAGCAGACCTGTTTATAGAGAGTTCATACCAGCACCCACAGAACAAGCAGACTTATAAATGCTACAACCTCACCCGCGACGGCTTCTCTTTACTCGTCATGGGATTCACTGGCAAGAAAGCGCTGGAATGGAAACTGAAGTACATTGAAGCCTTCAACCTCATGGAGCAGAAGATCAGGGAGCGGTACTCCGACATTTCACCGCAGCTTCAGTTCCTGATTGATATGGAACGCAAGCAGAAGCAGCTTGAAAAGAAGCAGGAGGAGCTTGAAAACAAGATAGCGGACATATCTGAAATACGCGACAATACGATAAAGGCTACGTTTGAATACGGCAGAATCAGTTCTGAACTTCAGAAAAGCATTTCCAAAACCGTAAAAATACGCTGTATTGATATCTGCGGAACAGCTCAGATGTACGAAGCGGTTCATAAGAGCATTGAGAACACGATTTACAGCGACATCAAGAAACGTTTTGAGGTAAGTTCGTACAGAGAGCTTGCTTATAACCAGTTCGCTGACGCCCTGCTGTTTATTGAAATGTGGCAGCCGAACAGCAAGATAGAAAAGCTTATGTACGAAAACACACCTAAGCCTAATATGACGTTTCTTAATATGCTGATGGGAGATGATGAATAGTGCAGGAAGACAAGGAAAAACGTGAACGTGTTTACAGTAACGGAATGTGGTCCGTTATCAAGCGTGTAACCGACGAGGGCGAATACTTTTCGGTTGTAAGATACGGATCAGCATTCTTCGAGCACACGTTCCGAACATTAGCAGAGGCCATTAATTATTGTGATGTGGTGATTTAGTATGCCAAAAAGTAATTACTGTAAGATTGTAAAGACTGATGATGATTATCTTAACAATGTAGCAGTCAACATCACTCATGAAATGTTTCTTCAGAAGCTTACATTTAAGGATCTTGCGAAGAAAACAGGTCTTAAGGAATCGACTCTCTCAATGAGAATGAGACAGCCGGGAACGATAAGACAGTTCGAAATCGTAGAGATTGCAAAGGCTCTTAAGATTTCACCTTTCAGGCTTGTGTCCGGGAGGCTTAAATATGAGGAGGCGAACGTATGAGGCAGTTTTTATCGACGCTGATTATAACATTCTGCATGCTGTTGCTGATGATTAATTCATTTTGCGAAGGTATGAGGTTCTCGGAAAATATGCCTATGCCAATGGAAGTTCTGATGATAACGGCTATATGTATCTATGTGATACACAACGGATATCTGAACACAGTGGAAATCGAAGCAAAGCGTAAGAGAATCCAGAAGATGAAGGAAGAGCAGGAAAGGAGGGAGAGAATTGAAGCGTACAACGATTTCCGCAGAACTCGCTCAGCAAATAACTGCGATGAAGACCTCTGGTAAATCTGTGGTTCAGATTTCATACGCACTCGACATTCCCAGATCAGCTGTCGAAAGAGCCTTGAAAGGCAAAATCGACCCGCTGATAAAATGCAGATGGTGCGGTAAGGAGTTTATCAAAGCAACAAGCCGCATGGCATTCTGTTCTGATCAGTGCAGAAACGGTTTTCATAATTTTCATAGTAATCACGGCTACACCGCGGAACACAAGCCGAAAACCTGCATTATATGCGGCAAACTTCTTACCAGATACCAGATTAAGTATTGTGCTGAGCATGTCAGCTGCTATAATCCTGTTACATATCAGAAAGAGTATGAGAAGCATAACAAGCCTAAACCTAAAAAGAAAAAGAATAACATAGCTCAGATGTGCAGGGAAGCGGCGGCGGCCGGAATGAGTTACGGTGAGTACATGGCACAAAAAAGCCTGCAGAATAAACCGCAGGCACAGAAATAATAAGAAAATATACCACGTTTATTATAGCGGAAAGGAAGGAAAATGTCAATATGCCTGGAATCATGGACCCACAGATAAGAGCGGAGGTCAAGGAAGACATAGTAGATTGGCTTGATCTCAATGTTTTCTATAAAGATATTCGCAAATTCTATAATTCAAATCAGCCTGCACCTTCAGAACTTGCTAAGTTCATAAAAAACAAACTGAAAGATGTTGGGCATAGCGTAGACGGAGATAATGTTTGGCACATATCACACGGTGACAAAGTCAATATCCAGTTGCGGGAAAGACCTGCGATTAGCATAACCTACTTAGAATACGCTAAGATGTTCATCTTTATTTTTGAGGAGGAAAATTCGACAAATCAGCAGACAGAACTCGTAGTATCAGAAGAATACAGCAGAGCAGTAACACTCGATAAGAGAATCAAAGCGAATTCTCACGCGATGGAGGACTGCTTCTGGGAAGTATGCAAAGGTCTCAAGGAAATGAGAGATGGTAAGCTCTATAAGGAACTTGGGTATCAGAATTTCGAGGATTATTCTCAGAATGAAATAGGGTTCTCAAGAGAGCAAGCACGCAAATATATAAAAATATCTGAAACATATTCAGATGAAAATGCCAACCCGGGTTGGCATTTAGGAGCAACAAAATTATTTCTTCTCACAAAACTGGACGAACCGATAAGGGAAGAATTCATACAGAACAATGACGTTTCTGAAATGTCCAAGCGAGAACTTGAAGAAAAAATCAAAGAGATAAATGACCTTAAGGCTGAAAATGAAAAGATGCAGGAGTATACCAAACAGCTTGCTGAAAAAATTAATTCGGTCGAATCCGATAAGGATGCAGCCATAAACGAAAAGCAGGCTCTCTCCGGAGTGCTTAGTACTGTTAAGGCTGATAAAAACCGCTTGTTAGAGCAAAACGAACAGCTCCTTGCTAAGGTAAAGGAACTTGAAGAACGCCCGGTTGATGTTACTGTTGCAACTCCTGATAATTCTGAAGAGATCGAGAAAATCAGGGAGGAACTCAGAGAAGAGTATGAAGACCAGCTTGCAACCATGAACGGCGAACTCATAGCGAACAAGCGTATGGTCAGAGAAAACTCAGCTGCTGCCCATGAGGCACTTAAGGAAGTTGAGATACTCAAGAAACAGCTTGCAGAGAAACCTAAGGAGATCGAGGTCACTGACTATGATGCTATGTTTGATTTGTATCTCAGCAATATCACAGAAGCAAAATGCCGGCTCAAAGCTTTTACTATGCGTCATGAAGAATTTAAAAACGCAGCTTATATGTGGGCACTCAAAATGATGGAGGAATTTAAGGAATGACATGTTTAATCGACAGAGATGAAGAATGCCTCGGCGGATGCAAAGGATGTCCGAGAGAAAAGGGTGAGGATGATGATACTGTATGATCCTGAAGACAGAGAAGAATGGCTCAGATGCAGATGCAAAGGTCTCGGAGGTTCGGATGCCGGTACAGTACTCGGAGTTAATAAGTACAAAACAAATGTTGAACTCTGGAGAGAAAAAACCGGCATCGATAAAAATACGTTTCAGGGTAACGAAGCTACCGAGTACGGCAAGGCGGCCGAGAAACATATCAGAGAGATGTTTCTTTTAGATTATCCGCAGTTTTCGTGCGAATACCATGAGTACAGAATGCACGCAAATCAGCTTTACCAGTTCCTGTATGCAACACTTGACGGTGAACTTACAGAACGTTCAACCGGTAAAAAAGGTGTACTGGAAATCAAGACAACAACTATTCATAATCCTTCACAATGGGACGAATGGGACGGAAGAATTCCTCAGACGTACTATGCACAGGTCCTTCATCAGCTTGTAGCAACCGGATATGAGTTTGTAATACTAAGAGCATATATACGGTATTATGACAAGGACGGCGAACTCAGAGCGACCGTAAGGGATTACAGAATAGAATACGCTGAAGTGCAGGATGATATTGCAGAACTGGTTAAGGCAGAAGTACAGTTCTGGCATGATGTAATTAACAAAAATGAACCGGCGCTTATATTGCCGGCAATATAGGAGGATAAGTAATATGGAATTTTTAATCAAAACAGATCTTAAGACAATACCGGAGAAAATCGACTTTAACTTCGAGGAGATGAAAGCTGAGCTCTCAGACAAGCTTGCTGCTTATAATGCTCTTGTTGTAACAGAAGACAGTATAAAGAGTGCCAAAGCTGACAAGGCGAATCTGAATAAGCTCAGAACTGCTGTCGAAGACAAGCGTAAGGAAATCAAGAAGCTTTGTCTTGCACCTTATGAGTGCTTTGAAAAGCAGTGCAAGGAAATTGTTACTCTTATTGACCAGCCTATCAAGTCTATCGACGGTCAGATAGCAGTGTTCGACCAGAAGCTGCAGGATGAGAAGTGGGAACAGATTTCCGGATACTACAAAGCAGAAGTAAAGGAACTTATATCTGTGGTTCCGCTTGAAAAGATTGTTTCTCCTAAGTGGAAAAATAAAACCGAATCACTTGAAACAGTCTGCAACGGTATCGGTGATACACTTGACAGGATCAGAACGGAACTTGAGACACTTGACGAAAGCTGTCCGGAAGAATTCAGAGATCAGGTTAAGGATGTGTATCTGAAGAAATACAGCCTTGCTGAAGCCCGCCAGGAATACAAGAGACTTGAAGAACGCAAGAGACAGCTTGCAGAGATGGAAGCAAGAAAGATTGAAGCTTCAAAGCAGAAGCCTGAAACAGTTCCGGTACCTGAAACTGCACCTGTTCCGGAAGTATCTTCACCTGAAGTTGCTCCGGTTCCGGAAACAGAAAAGATACCGTATGAAAAGCCACAGGTTATTGCAGAACCGATATTCCAGGCAAGTTTTACTGTAAAGGGTACAAAAGAACAGTTTGTTTTATTAAAAGAATTTATGCAGAAAAATAATATTAACTATGAGGTGATTAAGTAATGGCAGTTCAGAATTCAATTGCTCCGGCACAGGCACAGAAAACAAAGGCAGATTTAACATGTACATACAAAGCAGGAGATGCTGAAGTAAAGCTCTCTCCTGCAACAGTTAAACAGTATCTTGTAACCGGAGACCCGACAAATGTTACAAATCAGGAAATTGTAATGTTCATAAACCTCTGCAAGTATCAGCAGCTTAATCCTTTTCTCCGTGAAGCTTACCTTATCAAGTATGGCTCACAGCCTGCACAGCTTGTTGTTGGTAAGGCTGCATTTGAAGCAAGAGCAGAAAGAGACGGACGTTATGAAGGCTATGATGCCGGTATTGTAGTCCAGAAGGAAGACAAAACCCTTGAGTACCGAAAAGGTACTCTGGTACTTCCGGAGGAAAGACTTGTCGGCGGATGGGCGGAGATATATGTCGCAGGGTATAAAACACCAATTTACACAACAGTATCACTCGGAGAATACAGCACAGGCAAGTCTGTATGGGCACAGAAACCTGCAACAATGATTCGTAAGGTAGCGAAGATGCAGGCGCTGAGAGAGGCGTTCCCGAATGCTCTGAGTGGTATGTACACCGCAGATGAACTTGGCGGCAGTGAAGATGAACTGCCGCATCAGGAAATTGAGCAGCCACAGCAGGAAGTAGTAGTCGAAGTTAAGGCAGAACCGGAAATACTTGACGGTTCTGACCTTCTGTAAGATAAGAGAGGGATTATAAAATGGCGTTTCACAAATTACAGAGTGGCGACTTTATGGTTGTCGGATACGTTCCAAAGGATGCAGAACTCAAAAAGGTAGGCAATAACAATTCAAGCAAGACAAGTTTCTCGATAAAAGCATCAGAGAAAACTCTTCCGGACGGAAAGAAGGAAGCACAGTGGACAAACTGTGTTGCATGGCATGAGATGGCGAGAATCTGTGCAGGATTCAAAAAAGGTGATTTTGTTATGGCGGTCGGTAGAATAGAAAGCCGTGAATACAACGGTAAAACCTACAAGGACCTTGTCGTTGAATTTGCTGTGAAAGCTTCAGCACCGGAAACATCAGCCGGTTTTACTCCTGCATCCGGAAACACTGCCATAGATCCTGCTGATGAGCTTGGAGATTTGAGTGATTTTGATTCCCTTGATCCTGATGATATTCCATTCTGAAACAAGCAGGTGAGAACATGAAGGTTGAATTAAATTACAACCTCGAAAATATGCTTTCAAGTGCCGACTCTCTCAGGTCGGTGCTTGAACATATAATTCTTTTCTCAGAGAATAACGAGGAAATACGAACTGAACTTGATAAAATCATGGCCGCTTTTCGTGAACTGAAGGGCGGAGAACAGATTCTGAGAAAAGCACTCAGAGAAGTCGAAACAAATAATGAAAACTATATCATAGAAAATAAAATCATGGCGCGGTTCACGTTCACCAAAGAGGATTTTTACAGCGAGGAACCATATGCTTTTGTATTTTCATATGCATCGGACAGGTTCAGACATGACCTGGAAATGAACAAGATGGCCGAGGAGGCAAAGAAGGCGGGATATACAGGATTTAAAAAATCTTACCAGGCATATCTTAAGTCACTGCATCTGAAAAATGCAGCGAACGTTGACAGAAACAATCCTTCCGACTTCCCGGATCAGCCGATTGAACTGGAGTGCGGTCAGTGGTTATGCGACGCCAACGGTGTAAAAACTGTTGACGGAACATACGGCACTGTACAGGCTTGCTGCCATCCCATAATGCCGGTTGAGAGACTTGTGAATATTGACACGTTTGAAGAAAAAGTAAACCTTGCCTTCTACAAATCAAAACGCTGGCGAAATATTATTGTCAGCAAGGAAATAACGGCGGTGGCAAGTAAGATAACAAATCTTGCCGTGCGTGGAATTGCAGTAACATCAGAAAATGCCAAAGCCCTTGTTAAATATCTTTGTGATATTGAGAACATGAACCTTGATATTATACCGGAGCATGAATCGGTAAGCCGACTTGGATATGTTGATGAAGGACGATTCAGTCCATATGTTGATGGACTGATATTTGACGGTGATGCTGCATATAGCAATATTTTTAATGCAATAAAAGAACCAAAAGGTGACTTTGATGAATGGCTGAAAATTGCAAAAAAATGCCGCTCAGAATCTATGGCGGCAAGAATAATGATTTCTGCGTCGTTCGCAAGTGTTCTGGTTCAGAAGGTTGGAAACAATTCGTTTGTCGTTCATTTGTGGAGCTGTGAATCAGGCACAGGCAAAACGGTTGCCTTGATGGTGGCCGCTTCGGTTTGGGGCGATCCTGAGCTTGGTGTTTATATTCAAAGCTTTAATTCTACTGCTGTAGGTCACGAGAGAATGGCTGCATTCTTAAACAATATTCCGATGTGCATAGATGAACTTCAGCTCGCTAAGGATAATCACGGTAACAGCAGAGCGGATGTGTATCAGCTCGCTCAGGGATTTGGGCGAACCCGAGGCAATAAGATAGGCGGTGTAGATAAAACACCTACATGGCGAAACAGTATTTTAACTACCGGAGAAACTCCGATTGTACGTGAAGGATCCGGTGCCGGAGCTGAGGCGAGAGTAATAGATCTTGAAGTACCTATGAGACAGAAGGTAATAAGTGACGGTCGAGGAGTAGCAAATGCAGTAAGGAAAAATTACGGATATGCCGGAAGAAAATTTATAGAAAACGCTGACTTTGACAGAGCAAGGGAACTGTATAAGATGTATGCAGAAAAACTTGACAAAATCAATATCCAGGTTAAGCAGTCGGGATCTGCAGCTATCATTCTGGCAGCTGATGCACTGGTATCAGAAATGTTTTTTGATGAAAAGCCTATGGAAGTATCGGATATACAGAATTTCCTGAAAACAAATAATGATGTTTCTCTCGGTGACAGAGGATATAAATATATATGTGACTGGGTAGCCATAAACATTAAAAATTTTATTTCAAACACGGATATGGCAGAAATGCCGACGAAAATATACGGCATGAAGGACGGTTCTGACTGGATATACATAAATCAGTCTGTATTTAAACAGGCTGTTGAAGAAGGCGGATATAACAGCAGAGCATTGTTGAGCAGTTTAAAGTCCAAAGGGCTTATACAGACAAGAGCGAAAAGCATGACCAAAGACAAAAGAATTGCCGGTGTTCATGTTGAATGTGTTGTTCTGAAATTGCCTGATGCGGAAATTGATCCTGATGAACCAGTTGAAATAATATAAAATGCGGTTGTTGTGCGGAACTTGAAACAACGTAAAATCGTGCATGCGGAAGTGCGGAAGTATTTCCCCCGTTATATACACCAATATAAATTAATGACTTCTCACTGGCAGAGTATATACAGTTTCCATACGCGAGAAATGTCAAATTTACTTCCGCACTTCCGCACCGACGCAAATACGTGGGTTAGCGTATGAAAAATCTGCGGAAACCCTTTCCGCACTTCCGCAAAGGACGGTGATAAACTTGGAATTAAGAAATTACCAGGAACATCTGGTAAAGAAAATTAAGATTGAAATAAGCAAAGGTAAACATGCTATATGCTGTGTCCTTGGATGCGGCGGCGGCAAGTCAGTCGTCCAGGGGACGATAGCAGCAAACGCAAATGCAAAAGGAAACAGGGTTCTGTTTCTTGTTCACAGAAAAGAATTATGTGAACAGATACGGGATACATTTACAGCCTGCGGTGTAAACTGGGAACTGACAGATGTCGGAATGGTTCAGACATTTACCAGGCATATATCTGATATCAGAAAGCCGGATATCATAATCACGGACGAATGTCACCTCAGTACAGCAAAGACCTACACAAGAATTTATGATGCATTTCCGGAAGCTCTGAAGCTTGGGTTTACTGCTACACCATGCAGGCTGAACGAAGGCGGTCTGGGTGCAGTATACGACAGCCTTGTGGAAGGTGTATCAACAAAGTGGCTGATAGCTAACGGTCATCTTGCACCGTACAGGCATTTCAGCCTGCAGCTTGCCGATACTTCCGGATTACATTCCAGAGGCAGCGAATACATCTCGCAGGAAGTACAGGAGCTGATGGAGAATAAATATATTTACGGCGAAACGGTTAAGAACTGGCTGAATATAGCTAAGGACATGAAAACAATCGTTTATTGCTCTTCAGTAAAATCAGCGAATGAAACTGCGATACAGTTTTTACTTGAGGGGATAAACGCTGCATGTTTATCCGGCAATACTTCAGATGCAGAACGTGATGAAACAATGCAGAAGTTCAGAGCAGGTGAAATCAAAGTTCTTTGTAACTGTGAACTGTTCTCCGTTGGCCTTGACGTTCCGGACTGCGAGTGCGTGATACTTCTCCGGCCTACACAGAGCCTGACTTTATACATACAGCAGGCAATGAGATGCATGAGAACCGACAGGAACAATCCGGACAAGGTTGGTATCATAATAGACCATGTAGGAAACATATACCGTCATGGATTTGTCGATGATCCGCGCGACTGGTCACTGGATGCAAAGAAACGAAATGAGAAGAATCTGATAAAAATCAAGGAATGTCCGCAGTGCTTTATGACTTATTCAGCGGAACATGAAAAATGTCCCCAGTGCGGTTTTGAAAATCACATAGTCAAGGAAACAAAAGACAGAAAGACTGTTGACGTGGATCTGAGGGAAGTTCAGAGGATTGAGAATCTTAAGAACTGTAAATATGATGATATTAAGAACTGCAGTACGTTTGATGAGATTCTTGAATTTCAAAAGGCAAGAGGCTACAAGATACAGTGGGCAATTCACATGGCTGATTCGATAGGAATAAAAGTTCCTGTAAAATACAATTACATGAGGAGGTTTATGAGGTGAGTGAGCAGGACATACAGAACAGCATCAGACTGAAGCTGTCTGAAATGGGATACTACGTTGAGAGAACCAATGTCGGAAAGATAAAACTTTCTGACGGACGCTGGTTTGACTGCGGACCGCCAAAGGGAAGTACAGACCTTAAGGCATATAAAGACGGAAAGGCATATTTCATTGAAGTAAAGACACCGACAGGAAAAGTAAGACCTGATCAGGAAAATTTCATAAGGCAGATGCAGGAACGTTACCATATGCCTGCTGCAATTGTAAGAAGTGTTGAGGAGGCGGTTGAATTTGTCAGCTCTTGATATTGAAAAACTTGCCGCTCAGGGTGCTGAGCTTCCGGATAAATTAAACGGTGCCGAACAGTTGCTGTTCTTATCGCTCAGAAATCTTTACTCTGCATTCCGCAGCGGAAAAATACCTAAAGACATCGCAAAAATTGAGAAAACACGAATATACAGAGAATATGAACAGAATTCACTGAATCTTAAGTGCTGGATGAGCGGACTTGAAAAAGAACGTAAGCTTCAGCATATGACTCAGGAAATCAAAGCATGTGACTGTGAAATATGCGTTAAGTATCTTCGGATTCTGGAGGGGATAGAATGACATGTAACGAATGTCGTAAATATCCTGGATGCATGGAACGGTCAAGGGAATATATTTGCAGGGAGTTTAAATATGATGGTGGATATAACAAATCAGAAGCAAGCCGTATCGGAAACGACAAAAATAAACGAAGTGGAGATAAAACTAAAATTATCGGAAGACCTGCTGAAACTGGACAGCATAAGTAAGATACCTGAAGCAAGTCTGATGTATATCAGAAAAGCATGCGGTCTTAACACTGCAATATGGTCCACAGCAGAAATGAAATTACAGGAGGAATAAACATGAACACGGAAGAAATATTCAAGCGTTATACTGAAGCGACAAACAAATCACGTGCAGTCAAGGAAATGGCTGATGAGTATGGAGTTGCAGGCAGTGATATTGTCTGCGAACTTCTTAAAACCGGATACAA
>CAMCOJ010000032.1 GCA_945876405.1 uncultured Ruminococcus sp. | reverse complement strand
CTACGACCAATCGGGTATGAACCGAGTACTCTAGCCAACTGAGCTATGCCGCCATTTTTCTGTACTGTCGTATTGCATTTCTCACAAGCGACTATTAAATTATACACTATTATGATTGATATGTCAAGTGTTTTATGAAAAAAATTTATAAAAATTATTATGCCGGAAATATAGTGAACGAAAAAAATTTTTTTTCGTTCACCGGTGCCGATATGCACGGAGTGACCGCAGGGAACGGATGTGCAAGGCAATATTAATAAAATATTATAGTGAAAGTCAAATTTATTTTGACTTTCACTATAATAACGTAATATCAACTGTGCTGTAGCTACAGTAAAATGCACAGGGAAAATATATTGAACGTGAAAATTTTCATATTCCTGCCTGTGTCAGAATAATTAGAAAAGAGAATAACAATAGAAAAGAGAATAACAGGTGATGGTGATATATGGAAGATAACACCGTTTTTTTTTATTAATATTGTGTTATATTCCCGGCATAAATTCTATCTTTTTCAATATTGCTCTTATGTTAATAGTAAGAGCAATTCATGCTAAAAGCTGAAAAAATCGTAGGACTTACAGAATATAATATAATTTTTTTAATTTGTTGAATGAGGTTGAAAGTGTTAAAATATTAACATTGATTTTTTACCGGACGGAAAATCCGGGGTTTTTCAGCCGTTTGTGCCACTGTTTATATCATATTCATGCGTAAGCGTTTTATGTACATCCGATTATCTGTTTATCTGTATGACTCAAAGATGATGCTTTCATGTTTATTATGAGAGAAGATAATCTTCTGCTACGTCATTCACAAAGTCCGGATGAACTATATTTCTTACAAGTGTTTCTATGAAGTCTATAGCAGCTTCTCTGTGTGATGTGAAACTGTGAAGAATAGCTTCTGTGTTTGTCAGGTTGTCTCTTACCATGATACCGTATACGTTTTTATTGGTATCAGTATCCTTTTCACAGAAAGCAGTGTAGATAAGTTCTGAGTTTCCAAGGCATTCATTGTAAATTGTTTTCATAGTGATTTCCTCCTGAATAAATAATAATGTATTTTGTTTATTTCTTTTGATTTTGTTTATCGGGTATGGTCTAATTATATATTATTGATTCGGTGAATTCAATAGTTTCGCCCTAAGAGGTAATTTAATATCCCTAAGAGGTATTATATTCCCATATAAAGGTAAAAAACAGCCAGTTAATAGACATTGGTCTATTAACTGGCTTTGCAAATAAAAAAATCGATTAATTTAAATGGCGGAGCAGGCGTTATTTCTGCGAATCGGGGTATTATTTTACTGTATTATCATTTTGATATGAAAACTGATTTTTTCTCTCTATATGGTATATGTTTTTATAATACCAGAAAGTTATACCATCACCTTTTATATAAACGGAGGTTTTCTGTTGATATTGGTTAAAACGAAAAAAGCTAAGTACAGACATTAAAAACGATCTTTCAAAGTGGTATTTCACTGGAAAACAAGAAATATTTTAGGAGAAAAATACGGTTGTAAACCTACTTACAACGCTATTTAAACCTTGCAACCATATATTTTAAACCATTTTAAACTTATGTGCAACCTCAAATATAAAGGCGAACAGATCCGGCCTGAAGAAAAAGAATATCTCAAGGAAATTTTCAACCACAGAATAATTCTGGTTTGCAATTCTGAAAGCTTTATGGTGTAAAAAATAAAAAGTTGTCATATACAAAAAAATATATTGACAACCTGTCGATAAAAGGATATAATTATATAGTATCAATTTTGTTTAGTTGACAACATATTTTGTTTGCAGGGAGGAAATCAGATGGAGCAGACAGAACAGCAGTATGTTACAATAAAAGAATTCGCAACTCTTGCCAACGTAACTACTCAGGCGGTTTATAAACGATTAAACCAGACTGACAGCGCTTTAAACAAGTATATTCAGTATAACGGAAAAATGAAACTTATCAGCAAGGAGGCACTGGAGCTTTTTGCTGATGCTCCAGTAAACCAGCAGAATCAGAGTGCAGATGGTTCAGACGGGGTATATGAAGATCTCAGTATTCAGGCACAGACTAATTTATTCTCATCATATTTTGATGCAACCCTGAAGGTCCTTTCTGATCAGATTACGTCAAAAGATCAGCAGATAAAGGAACTTATGGAAAGCAACAGCAGTCAGAATCAGAAGATGCAGGAGCAGTTGGTTGCAAAGGATGAACAGCTTTCCGCAAAGGACAGACAGCTTCAGGAACAGCTTTCAGCCAAGGATAAGCAGATTGCTGAACTTCAGCGACTTATAGACCAGCAGCAACAGCTTCACAGGGCGGAGCAGGAACAGTTCAGACTCATCACCGCTGGTGCAAATGAGAAAAAAGGATTTTTTAAAAGACTTTTTCATAAAAAAGACAATGAAACTTCAGTTTAAAACATAATAACAAACGAGGTCGTCAACCTTATATAAAGCTGGCGACCTCGTTTGTTTATTTGTAAACTCCGGAAACAACCCGTATTATACCACTAAGATCCGGATATGTTTCTATATCAGAAAATCCGTTTTTTATAAGAATCTGTGAAACATCTCTTTCCTGGTTTAATCCAATCTCAAAAAAAATCATACCGCCTTTCTTAAGAGATTGTTTCCAGATGGCTGTTATTTCACGATAGAACAGCAGCCCGTCGGCACCGCCACGGAGAGCCATTTCCGGTTCAAATGATACTTCTTTCTGAAGTACACTCATATCTTCCGAAGTCAGATATGGGGGATTGGAGGTGATTATATCTATATTCTTAAAATTACAGCACAGCTTCGGATTAAGCACATCTCCGTTGTACACAGTTACTTTTGAACGGTTAAGTTCGATATTTCGTGTAAGATACTCCATAGCTTTGTCAGAGTACTCTACAGCACCGATTTTTGCACTGCTAAGATGTTTTTCAAGTGCTATTGCAATACATCCGCTGCCACTGCACAAATCAAGAATATGCGGTGACGGACTGGTCGTTGATGCAACCTGGTTTAATACGCTTTCAACAAGAGTTTCAGTGTCCTGTCGGGGAATCAGAACTCCTTCACCCACATAAAAAGGAAGTCCGAAAAATTCCCATTCACCAAGTATATACTGAAGAGGATATCCTGTAATTCTCTTTCGGGTAATTTTCTGAACCAGTGAAACCTGTTCATCTGAAAGAGCAAGGTCCGGGTTTGCAATCATTTTCTCATGACTGATACAAAGTGTATGTTCAAGAATGCAACGTGTTTCAAATATGTAATCATCTATATTGTTTTGTTTCAGAAGAATTTTAAGGTTGGTTGATAGTTGACTTATGGTTACCAAATGTCATCCTCCATATTTTCCGGAATACAAGGTTTAATAGCAGATATTGCAACTTCAATCTGTGAATCATCAGGTTCACGGGTTGTAAGACGTTGAATCTTCAGGCCCGGTGCGGAAATAATTCTTGTAAATGTGTTGTTCTTCCTTCCGGCAAGTCTGATAAGTTCATAGGCTATTCCGATAATAAACGGGAGAAGAATCAGCTGTACAAGAAGTCTGAGAAAGATTCTGGCTATTTTCCCATATGATGAAAATGACGGAATGAAACAGAATACAAATATACTTGTAAAAAGTGTTATGAATATAAAGCTTGTTCCGCATCTTGGATGAAAACGTGATTGCTTTTTTACGTTTTCAACTGTAAGCTCCTCATGTGCTTCCAGACATGCTATAGTTTTGTGTTCTGCGCCATGATATTCGTATGTTCTTCTTATATCTTTCATCTTTGAAGTAAGAGCAAGATATCCTATGAAGATAATTATCTTGATTATACCTTCAATGGCAGTACGGAGTATTGTCAGATGTTCAACAGGCTTGGTAACCAGAGTTGGTATAAACTTAAACAGGAACAGACTCAGCACTACTCCGATAACCATCGCCACTGCTGAAAGTATTCCCATAAGCTGCTCACCGAATTTATCGGTCAGCCACTTTTCGAATTTTGTCATCTCTTCTTCTTCATCTTCTTCGGTCATTTGTTTCTCGGCTGATTTCATGAGACACTTATAACCTGTCACCAGTGATGATATAAAGTTGAAACTTCCGCGTATAAAGGGCGTTTTCTTATACCAGGGAGCATTTTTTCCGTTATTTTCATCCCATGTTTCGAGGTCGATTGTTCCGTCTGGAAGACGGCATGCCATTGCTGATTTGTAAACACCTTTCATCATAATTCCTTCAATAAGTGCCTGACCACCTATCTTTGACTTATAAACTTCCTTGCCCATAAATACCTCTTTTCTGATGTATAAAAAAATTGATTTAAAGTTAAAAACAGGTTGTATTGTTTTGCAACCTGCATGCTGTATATTTTAATTGTTGTTTTTATGAGATGTTTCTGTCGGGAGAATAATCTCAACTTTGGTACCAACATGTTCTTCACTTTCTATATTAAGCTGACCATGATGCATGGAAATTATTTCATCTGCAACTGCGAGACCAATTCCTGATCCTCTTTTTGAATGATTTGCCTTGAAGAACTTTGTTTTAATTTTAGGAAGGTCGGCTGCTGAAATGCCACATCCGTTATCGCTTACAGTAATACATATATGTTTTTCGTCAAGCTGGGATGCATTTATTTCTATATGGCTCTGGCGGTTCGGACTGCTGGAATATTTTATTGCGTTGTCAATTATGTTTATAAATACTTGTCGTAAGCGATTTTTATCTCCGAAAATAAACGGAAGCATCTCAGGAGAGTTGTAACTGATTACTGTGTTTTCATGTCTGGCTTTTTCGGTATAAATCAGTATCGCATCTTCGAGTTCCGCAAGAATGTCAATTACAGACATCTGTAAAGTGAATTTTCCGTTCTGAATTCTTGAGAAGTCGAGAAGTTCCTCAACCATCTGGGAAAGACGTTCAGTTTCACTTACAATTACTCTAATGCCTTTTCTTGTTGTTTCCTCATCATTTTCTGCATTTATGGTTTCCGCCCATCCTTTTATCGCTGTCAGAGGTGTTCTGAGCTCATGTGAAACTGATGAGATAAATTCATTTTTCATTGCTTCTGCAGTTGACAACTCATCAGCCATATGGTTTATGGATTCACAAAGCTGACCAATCTCATCGTTTGTCTCTATAGGAATTCTTTCTGTAAAGTCACCCATCGCAAATTTTTTGGTTGCACCGTTTACTTTCTGGACAGGCCTGACAATTGAACCTACAAAGTAAACTCCGGAAAATACCAGCGGGAGAAGGACAAGCATACAGCAGGTGATTATAAGGAGTGTCATTGATAAAATGGTGCTGTCTACATCTGAAAGTGATACAACTACACGCATTGCAGAGTAGTCTGAGTTTTTGGAGGACACCGGATAGGAAACAGCCATAATTTTTTCATTGTTTTCAGATTTTCCATTCCAGTAACCAAAGCCGTTGGTTTCCATGGCCTCATCATAATCATCCATTGAAACTGAATCATCAGGTGAAAATCCTGATGATGTAATTACAACCTTGCCTTTTGAATTGATCGCCATCAGTTCAATCTTATCCTTGTCAGAAAAGGTTTCAACCATGTTGCGGACTTCAGATGAAAAGTTTTTATTTGCATCAGTCGAATATTTGCTGAGTACACTTGTTATGGTTGTAAGCTTCCCGGTCAGATACTGCTGGGTTGAAACATAGTAGTAGTTCTGAATTGCATAAATCATTATGGTTGCAATTACAAACAAAATAAGGATGAGGATGGCGAGATTGTTGAAAACCCATCTGTAAACTATGGACTCTCTCGAAAACCTTTTTTTCTCACCTTTTGAGTTGGTTGTAAACTTATTTTTCATTCCACTTATAACCGAATCCCCAGATTGTGATGATGTACTGAGGGCTTGAAGGTTCATCTTCGATCTTCATTCGTATTCTTCTTATATTTACATCTACTATTTTTTCATCTCCCACATATGTTTCACCCCATATGTGGTTAAGTATGCTTGTACGGTCAAGCGCTGTGTTTTTATTGTTCATAAAGTATTCAAGAATCTGATATTCTACCTGAGTGAGATCTATGAGTTTGCCGTTTTTTGATACTGTACGGCTTTTCAGGTTGAGCTGGAACGGACCGGATTCTATTATCGGTGATTCTTCAGACTTCATGAAACTCATACAGACTCTTCTGTATATTGCGTCTACTCTGGCTGTAAGTTCAGAGGGTGAAAATGGTTTGGTCATATAGTCATCAGCACCTATCATGAGACCGCTGACTTTGTCCATTTCCTGTGTTTTTGCAGAGAGCATTATTATTCCAAGAGTTGAGCTTTTTTCTCTTAGCTTTTTGCATACGGTAAAACCGTCGATTCCGGGCATCATGATGTCAAGAAGTGCAACATCAAAATTTCCATGTTCGCTTTCAAATACTCTGAGTGCCTCTTCGCCGCAGTTTACGTCGGTAACATCATATCCTGCTCTCTTGAGGTTGATTACGACAAAGTCGCGTATAACGTCTTCGTCTTCACATACTAAGATTCTTTTCATTTTTTACTCCCCTTTGTTTATGAAATAATTTTAAAGTTAAACAGTATTTCACCTGGTGACAGAGAAAGCGGATTACTGCCGTTGTCCGGAAGACATGCAAGATAAATTGTGTCTCCGAATGAGTATATCTGTTCGTAGGCAGCATATTCTTTTTCCTGCATTATTTTTTCTGCTTCTGACGAACCGGCAACGCATATTTTCATGAGTTCAGTGTATTTGTCCGGATTTTCATCATAGCTGCAGAAAATTATATCATCGTTTGATGATCTGACGGTTACCTTATCTTCCCATTTTTCCGGAAGCATAAAGGCATATCCGTCTGTTATGCTGTAATAACTCGAATATTTTCTGACAAACATATTGTTTTCGAGAACATACCAGTTGGTCATGTATATCTGTTCAGTTTCAGGTTTATCTTCATATCCTTTGAAAACTGTATTCATAGGAATTTCAACAATTCCGTCATTGTCTATATCACGTGAAATCAGATAGGACTTTCTCATTGTACGGTTTACAGATGGTGATTCAATATTATCGGCATTTACAGAAGTAAGGGTTATGGTACCATTATCATTTACAACCGGTTTAAGTATTTCTGTTATAATGGTATTTGTATTAATATAAGAGTCCAGATAAACTGCAGTTATGTTTTCTGAAAGTCTGCCGTATATCATCTGAGCGGTGTCGGATGAATTTTCTGAAAGATTCAGAACAGGTCCGGAGACAAGAGTGTTGTTTTCGTCGAGCCATTTCAGCTGGGCGGTGTTTCCTTCAGGATTGTTGTTTATAATCAGAAGTTCATTTTCACCGTCGTTATTTATATCGGTTACATCCATGGCGGAATATGTACCGAGATACTGAGGTTCGGGTTTCTGTTCATCATCGTATACGAAAATCTGTGCACTTTTTTCAGTTGCACTGCCTGTTCCGATGATGACATTAGTTATATCAGATGCTCCGAGTTTTGATATAAAAACCCGTTCTATTTCATCTCCGTTTGCTGCAAAGTCATACATGGAATTCCATTTTCCGTCTTTCTGATCAAGAAAGTTTATACGAAGGGTGGAAAGATCATTGCCGCTGAAGTTTGATTTTTCATAGAAAACTATGGCTTCTTCGGTAGGTTCGTTATCTATATCAGCAACTACAAAAGCGGAAAGATATGAGCCTGACTTAGGATATTTGAGGCTTATTTTTGAACCGTCTGCATTAATAAGGGCGTTGTATATCTGCTCATGCTGTTCACTTAGTTTAGGAGGTTTGAGATAGGATTCAACACCGGATATGATTGTACATCCGGACAGCAGAAACACTGACGCTGTGGAAAGGATAACGGTTTTAATATTTGATTTTATATTAACTCCTCCCTTTGCAAATGCTTATATACAGTATATATTATATCATATTGTCAGGATTTTAGCAAATAATTTCTTGGTTTGCAAATTATTTTTGAACTGCGCAGAGGGTTTGATGGCATATCCCGCATAAACACGCCGTTTCAAGGCTGAGGTTTACAAGTTTCGGGAGAGGTTGTAAATCAGAAACAGCCGGAGTTGTAAACCGAATATTAACAATAAATGTGGCTTTTATATGTTACTGTTGTGATGTTTATTGACAAAGAAAAATATAATGCGTATAATTATAGTAATGGTGCTGGTGCATTATGATGCCGGATGGGAAATGATTAGCTGTTTCCGGCAGCTGAAAGGAGGATGTAAATTTGATTTGTTCATATCCTGGTTGTTTTTTTCAGAGACCTGACGGCAAGTACTGTGTTGTGTTTGCTGATTTGAATAATCTTGCTGCTTTTGGTGACGATTTTGATCATGCTCTTTCAAATGCAGTTGATTTACTTGCGAGATATATTTATAATCTTAAAGCGAAAAATGCAGAACTTCCTGAACCGTCAGATGTACGTACGTTAAAACCCAATATTAACGACGAGTATACACGTGCATTTTTTCAGACAGTAAATGTTGATATTGAGGAGTATGCAAAATATTATTATTTCAGTAAAACCGAAACGGTTATTTCTCTGCCGAGATGGCTTGAGGAATTTGCACGAAACGAAAAAATTGATCTTTCTGCCTTGGCAGAAAAATATCTCATGCAGATTTACAACGAAAAGAACCGATAATAAATGCCGCCGCTTTCTTTTGTGCAAAGCGGCGGCAGATTTATTTTACAGTGTGTTCAAAAAATCTTACGATATTGTTCCATGTGTATTTATCTGTATTTCCTGTTTCCGGATAAAGTGAAAGCTTCTGCATGTTACGGACGGCATCTGAGGTTTGTTTGTCATATATTCCGGTAATCTCAATCTCAGGGAAACTGCTGAATTTTCCGTGCAGCAGAAAGAGCATTGTCTGAAGGAAAAAAACAGCCGGGTTTGTACTGCCTTCACTTATGAAATCCTTTCCGTAAGGGAATATGCTTACCGGAAAAGGGATGTTCCTGATCAGATGCTTATGTACGGCAGCTGCTGTATCCCAGGTTTGTTTGTCAGTTTCTCCTGTTGAAGGTATGTTGTACAGCTGCTGAAATTTTTTTACTGCACCAGCTGTTTCCGGACCGTAGTATCCGTCAGGAATGACAGAAAGTTCCGGATTTGTGAAAAATGAAATATCATAGAGATATCTTTGCAGTTCTTCAGTTTTTTCTTTATCCGGATTATTACTGTTTATCATAGTAGTCTGCTCCGTTCTGAAAAAATTATTTAATGGTATATCCGGGAAACTGATATGCCTGTTTCTGTTCTCCGAATTTCAGATCCGAATATACACGTGCAATTTCGTTCCATGTGTCAGCCCCCACTGTACCGTTTGGCGGCAGGCCGTATCGTTTCTGGAATGCTGTAACAGAAGATTTTGTTACAGGTCCGAAGTAACCGGTTGGATTTACCGGAGGGATGTCACTGTAGGTCTGGCTTATAAAGGTGAGATATTCCTGGAGAGTACGCACATATTCGCTTGTAACGCCTTCCTTAAGTACATTTCCGGGATAGAGAGCCACAGCATCCGGACTTATCGGTACTGATTCGGCGATACCGGCATAGGCACGGTAAAGATCGTTCCAGGTTTCCAGATCAACTATTCCGGTTTCCGGCAGACCGAATAAAGACTGAAATGCTTTTACAGATTTTTCTGTCTGTTCACCAAAGTAACCGGTAATGCTTACCGGCGGTACGCTTTCGTAATAAGCTCCTATAACCGCAAGGTAGTACTGAAGAGATTTGACAATGTTGTCTTCGTCGCCTGTCTTAAGGTCATACTGATGCTGAAGAGGTATTTCTGACAGTGAAATGCCCTCTGAATCAAGTTCAGCCAGTTTTTTTACACTTACATAGATATAGGCGATTTTGTACCATGTTGATTTGTCTATCGTTCCCGTTGCAGGGAGGTTGAATATTCCCTGAAATGATTTAACAGACTCCGTGGTTTCCGGTCCGAAAAATCCGTTAGGTTCCGGAATCTTAGGTATTGCCGGATAGTTTGACGCTATCCTGTTCAGCTGCAGCTGTGCGGTTTTTATGTCTTCAGAGATATTTCCCTCTGAAAAATCCTTTCCCGGATAGGAAGGAGTTTCCGTGCGTACCTCGGCATTTTTGACTATTCGTATATCATCTCCGAAGTAATACTGCAGCATTTCATACGGGGTAAGTCCCTGCGAGGCAAGGTCAACGGTACCCCACTGGGAAAGGCCGGGACATGTAACCGTTGTTCCGTTGCAGAATGCTGTGAAATAGGGTTCAACGGATTCTCCTTTTACAACGTAGTCATTGAAAAGTTCATCGGTAAGTCTGCTTATATTTTCAAAAATAATACCGTTATAGGTAAAGGCCTGATCATACTGTGTATCGTTTGTTATGCTGAAGGGATACCCCTTTAGTCTGTACCATTCTGTATAAATGCGGTTCAGTGCAAAGGTCACAATTGCATAAATATTGGCCCTGAGTGCGCTTTCAGGCCAGGTTGGATAAATTTCACTTGAAGCGACATTTTTTATATATTCCGGAAAATCCACAGTAATATTTTCCGCATCTGAATCCGGCGGACCAAGATGTACAGTTATCTGCTCCGGTATGTATGGTATTCCTGTCAATTACGTATCCTCCTTTTGACTACAGATTTGGCTCCGGTTCCGTGTAGGTAAATTTAAGGTTGCCTGAATTGAGCGGAAGCGGAATCATGTTGACCGGCTGTATTGAGGTGACTCCGGTAAATATCGGTATATTCCGGTTTTCAACCTCGTAGTACCCCTTTTTGAAAGCTGTAATATTTACAAATGCGCTTACAGTACGGTCTGTCGGGGATTCAGACCGCTGACGGGAGGGAGCCGGAATTTCAAGAGTTCTCGTTGCTCCGCTGCTGTCAGTCATCAGCACTGCAATTACCTCGGCAGGGGTTTCTGACCCTCTTGTTACAATAACCAGAACGTCTTCAACCGGCACGGAACGATTCCCCGATGTGGTTTCTATGCGGAGTTTTCCGTATTCTGAATATTGTTCCTGCGTACTTATGTCTTCCGGATTTTCTTCAGGCATTCTGAACTGTCCGATATCAGGTTCCGGATAACGTTCAGATATTTCATCGGATTCATTTTCGGGGCGGGGTATTTCGTCTGCGTTGTCCGGAGTTTTATTTTTCTGCATATTATAGTAGTTCAAAAGCTCTTCCTGGTACTTTTTCGACATACTTATATCCATATAATTCCTCCTTGAAAATATTCTCTATAGATTATATTCAGAAAATGAGCTGATATTTACAAAAAATAAAAAAACAGAGACCTTATATGAATCCACGGCACCGGTGATTCATAATTCAGTCTCTGTTTTTTTCGGGATTAGTGAGAACCTGATGTGATTTCGACAGGAGAGTCATCTCTGAAAAGCAGAGAAATACACCATACTGCAGACAACGCTACTACAATGTAGACTATTCTGCTGAGCAGTGCAGTCTGTCCGCCGAAAAGCCAGGCGACAAGATCGAAACCGAAAATGCCGACAAGTCCCCAGTTTACTCCTCCTATGATAAGGATTAGAAGTGCTGCTTTATCCCCTGTCTCTTATACACATCTGACGCTGCCGACGATACTCCTTGT
>CAMCOJ010000031.1 GCA_945876405.1 uncultured Ruminococcus sp. | reverse complement strand
TTAACGTAAAAATCTTTATGCAATTACGTTATATAGTATAATTTTTAAGAGCTTTAATTGTATGAATAATAAATAAATTTTAAAATTTTTTAAAAAGACTTGACACAGGCAATTGTATTGGGATATAATTTATTATTGCAGGGTTATGTTATTTATTCGGTATTCATTTTTTTGTATGAATACGGTGATAAGCTGCTTGTTGTAGTTTACTATTGAATAAAAACTGTAGGGCACACAAAAGGTGCCTTGTATATCACATTAAGATACTGGAGGTAATAATAATGAAAAGAACTTATCAGCCAAAGAAACTTCACAGAAAGAAGGAACACGGTTTCAGAAAGAGAATGTCTACAAGCAACGGACGTAAGGTTCTTGCAAGAAGACGTTTAAAGGGAAGAGCAAGACTCACTCACTAATCTGTTTTTATGTCTGTCAGTAACGGCTGCGTTGCTGACAGCGAAAATTTATTAACTATGTCATCAGAGAAGGCCACAATTTTTATTATTTTGTGGTCTATTTAATTAAGAAAACATTTTTTATGATCTACACTGAGGTTTTAAACAGGAATAAAGATTTTATGAATCTGTATCACAGGGGAAAGTCGCTGGTTTCAAAGTCTGTTGTAATTTACTTCAGACCAAACGGACTCCCGTACAACAGATTCGGCATAACGGCCGGAAAAAAAGTAGGTAATGCTGTTATGCGAAATCGTGCAAAGCGAATAATAAGACAGGCTTATCGTGAAAATGAACTTTTGTTTCCACTTGGCATCGATATGGTATTCGTTGCCAGAAGATATGCGGCAGAGGTAAAGGAAGACTATCTTAGTGATTATATAAGAAAATATGCTGTTGAGCAGATAGATTCTTACTTGACTTCCCTGGAGGAAACAAAACAATGAAAACTTATTTAGTTAGGTTATATCTGTTTCCCGTCAGGTTTTACCGGAGGTTCATCTCTCCGCTTACCCCACCCTGCTGTCGGTTTACTCCTACTTGTTCAGCCTATGCTGTAAAAGCAGTCGAAAGATTTGGAATAATAAAAGGAACAGTGCTTGCTGTCTGGCGCATTCTCAGATGCAATCCGTTTTGCAGAGGCGGATACGATGATGTTCCTGAGGAGTTCAGTTTCGTAAAGAAAAAAAGACAAGATGGAGGAGATAAAACTTGAGAATTTTAGGTTATCCGCTTGGATGGATAATGTATGGCATCTATAGTTTCTGTAAAAGCTATGGTGTTTCACTTATTATTTTTGCAATACTGACCAAAGCACTGCTTCTGCCGCTTAATGTCAAAAGCCAGCAGAGTGCAGCCAAGATGAGGGCACTTAACCCTAAACTTGAAAAGATAAAAAAAAGTTTTGCCAATAATCCGCAGCGTATTCAGGAAGAACAGATGAAGCTTCAGACAGAAGAGGGCGTTAACCCTATGTCAGGATGTCTTCCTGCACTTATTCAGTTTCCGATTCTTTTTGGTATCGTGGACGTTGTTTACAAACCACTTACACATATTCTCAGAATGAGCAAGGATACTCTTGAAGCTGCTGCTAAGGTACTTGAAAAAATTCCTGATATATCCAGAACAGACCTTTCGGTAAACTACCGTGAACTTTCTGTGCTTAAGTATGCATCAGATCCTGCTTACAGCAGTTATTTTTCCGAACTTGGTCCTGATTTTGTTGCAAAGATAACAGATTTTAATAATCACAACATGTTTCTTGGTTTCATTAACCTTGGAACCAAAGCTGATTTACATCCGGAAGTATGGACAGCAGGTGCTGTGGCGCTTGTTGCTATTCCGATTCTTTCAGGTCTCGTAAATCTTGTAACAACATTTATTTCTCAGATGCATCAGAAGAAGACAAATCCTGCGATGGCAGGTATGGGAAGTATGAATGTTATGATGTACGGTATGTCAATATTCTACATCTGGTTTTCATTCTCTATTCCTTCAGGTGCGGCATTTTACTGGACAGTTTCAGGTATTCTCGGACTTATCCAGATGATAGCTTTCAACAATTACTACACTGCTGAGAGATGTGAGGCACTTCTTGCAACAGACAAGGAAAAGAACAAAAACAAAAAGCCTGGTTTTATGCAGAAGCTCATGGAACAGCAGCAGGAAATGCTTGCTCAGCAGAACGGAACATCTGCATATCAGGGAAGTGCTTCCAGAACACGTGGTGGTATGTCAAAGTCCGAATACAATGAACAGAGCAGAAAAGCAATAAATGAAGCAAGAAAAATAATTGATGCCAAATATTCCGATGATGATACTGAGGACAGCTCACTTGAAGCAGCCAGAAGACGTATGGCTGAAAAATACGGTGATGATATTGACTGATTAAAAAAGGAGTGATTGAAATGAAAAACATATTTGTCGGAAAAACGATAGAAGAAGCAAAGATGAATGCAGTTGATGCTTTTGGCGTTTCTGAAGAACTTATTTCTTTTACAGTTCTTGAAGAACCTAAAAAAGGCTTTCTCGGTATTATCAAGGGAGAAGCTAAGGTAGAAGCTGAATACATTCCTGCAAGTTCTGAAACTGATGAAGAACCTGATGTTTCAGAGAATATGGAATCAGCTGCAGAAGAAACAGTTCCGGCACCAGAAGTTTCAGACAAGCCAAAGTTTGAAGGAAACAAGGCAGAGGCTGCTGTAAACTATATTTTCAACATTTTTGATAAAATGGGTGTAAAAGCTGAATACACTTATGAAGAAACCGAGGACGGAGTTGTTATTAACCTTACGAGTGAAGACACAAGCTTCATAATCGGCAGAAGAGGTGAGAATCTTGATGCCATACAGTATCTCGCATCAATGTTCTGCAACAGACTTGATGATGAATACTACAGGGTAGTTCTTGACAGCAACGGATACAGAGACAAGAGAAAGAAAACACTTGAAGATCTGGCGAAGAAAATTGCCAAGAATGTACTCAGATCCGGACGTTCTACTGTTCTTGAACCGATGAATCCGTATGAGAGAAGAATCATTCATTCAGTGATTTCTGAAATCGAAGGCGTTTCTTCGCGTTCTGTGGGTGAAGAACCGTACAGAAAGATAATCATTTCTTCACTCAATAAAAAAGAGCACAGACGCGGCGACAAACGTGGCGGAAGAGGCGGACGCAAGGGTGAGGGAAGAAGAAACAGAAACTTTGAACCGAGATCACTTGATCTGAAGACAAGCTTCGAAAAAGATTACAAGAAACCGAAGCCTGAAGATGATATCAATGCCGGTCTTTACGGTAAAATCGAAATATAAAAAATATTTCCCCGGTGAGATTTTCATCGGGGAAATAATTTAGGTCAGGATGGAGCGAAAAATATGTCAACTGTAGCTGCAATATCAACCCCGAATGCTGTGGGAGGAATATCTGTAATCAGAATTTCCGGAAGTGATGCATTTGCTGTTTCAGACAGAGTATTCAGGGCTTACAGCGGAAAAAAAGTATCCGATATGGAAGGCTATACATGTTCCTACGGAGAGATAACGGAAAACGGAGAAAAGCTCGATGATGTTGTTTTAACTGTATTCAGGGCTCCGAAGAGCTATACAGGTGAAGATGTTGCTGAGATTTCATGTCACGGAGGAATTTATATAACACGACAGATACTCAGACTTGTTCTTTCCGCAGGAGCTGAACTTGCTGAGGCGGGTGAATTTACAAAGAGGGCATTTCTCAACGGAAAAATGTCTCTTACACAGGCTGAGGCTGTTATGGACGTGATTTCATCAACAGGAAGAAACGAACTCAGATACGCTGTTGCTTTGAAGGACGGTGCTATGTTCAGAAGAATTACTTCAGTAAGGGAAAAGATAGTAAAGATTCTCGGAGATCTTGCTGCCTGGGCTGATTATCCGGAAGAAGAGGACATACCTTTTGTTGACCCTGTTACACTTGAAGCTGAGCTTGCGGATATCAGAGAAGATCTTTCACAGCTTTCCGCAACCTATGATTACGGAAAAATAATCAGAGAGGGTATTAACACTGTTATCGTGGGAAGGCCGAATGTAGGAAAGTCAACTCTTATGAACTGCCTGAGCGGATATGAGAGAAGTATAGTAACCAATATAGCCGGAACAACCCGTGATGTTGTTGAGGAATATGTAAAGATAGGTGAGCTGACCATCAGACTTTCCGATACGGCAGGAATAAGAAATACAGAGGATCAGATTGAACAGCGCGGAGTTGAGATTGCCTACGGAAAAATCCGCGAAGCAGATCTTGTGCTTGCTGTGTTTGACTCTTCTGAAGAGCTTTCTGAGGACGACAGAAATATAATCAGTTCCCTTGGCGATCGAAAGGCGATAGCCCTTCTTAACAAGTCAGACAAGGAAAGAGTGGCGGACACTGAATATCTGCGTGAACATTTCCGGTATGTTATCGAGATATCGGCTAAAAACTCCAGTGGCATAGATGGTCTTGAGGAATGCCTCGAAAAAATGTTTATAAATGAGGAAATCGATTCTCAGGACGGTATTATTGCAAATGAGCGTCAGAAGCAGTGCCTTGAGATGTCACTTGCCTCTGTAAATGATGCACTTTGCATTCTGAGAAACGGAGAGAGCCTTGATGCAGTTACTGTTGTTATTGACGAGGCACTTGCAAATCTTCTCAGACTTACGGGTGAAAATGTTGCTGACAGCGTGGTAAACGAAGTATTCTCACGCTTCTGCGTAGGAAAGTAGGAAAGGAAAATTTTCATGGAATATGTAATGGGAAGCTATGATGTTATCGTTGTAGGAGCAGGACATGCCGGTGTTGAAGCTGCTCTTGCCTGTGCAAGACTCGGCTGTTCAGCTGCCCTCTTTACGATATCGCTTGATGCGATAAGCAATATGCCGTGCAATCCTTCAATCGGCGGTACAGCAAAGGGACACCTTGTACGTGAAATAGATGCCCTCGGCGGTGAGATGGGAAGAGCTGCTGACAAATGCTTTATTCAGAGCAGGATGCTTAACAGAGGACGTGGTCCGGCAGTGCACAGTCTGAGAGTGCAGGCAGACAGAAGGCTTTTTCACACATATATGAAGAGTGTCTGTGAGTCTGAAAAGAATCTTGATATCAAGCAGGCTGAGGTTGCAGCAATTATAACGGAAAACGGTGAGATAAAGGGAATCAGAACCTCTCTCGGAGCAGTTTACAGTGCAAAGGCTGTAATTATTGCCACAGGTACCTATCTCAGAGGAAAGATTCATGTAGGTGAAGCTTCATATACAGGAGGTCCGGATGCTACGATAGCACCTCTGAGTTTAAGCAGTTCACTTGCGGAGAACGGAATAACACTCAGAAGATTCAAGACAGGAACACCGTGCCGTGTTCACAAAAGAAGTATCAACTTCGATGTTCTTGAAAGACAGGACGGAGACGAAGATATTACTCCGTTTTCATTTGAAACTGACAGGGAAGGTCTTAAAAATCAGGTCAGCTGCTATATTTCCTACACAAATGCTGAAACACATAAAGTAATAAAGGAAAACCTTCACCGTTCACCTCTCTACGGCGGAAGAATAGAAGGTGTGGGACCGAGATACTGTCCGTCGATAGAGGACAAGATAGTCAGATTTGCTGACAAAGAAAGACATCAGCTCTTTATTGAACCGATGGGACTTGATACTGACGAATACTATCTTCAGGGAATGTCTTCATCTCTTCCGGAGGATGTTCAGCTTGCATTTTTAAGAACTATAAAAGGCCTTGAGAATGTTGAGATTATGCGTCCGGCATATGCCATAGAATATGACTGCTGTGATCCTACGGAACTTCTTCCGACACTTGAATTCAAAAACTTAAGCGGACTTTACGGTGCGGGTCAGTTCAACGGAACTAGCGGTTACGAGGAGGCTGCTGCACAGGGTCTTGTTGCAGGTATAAACGCAGCTCTTAAGATACAGAACAGAGAACCTCTTATACTCGACAGAGCAAGTTCGTACACAGGTACGCTTATAGATGACCTTGTAACAAAGGGCTGTGACGATCCGTACAGAATGATGACTTCAAGGAGTGAGTACAGACTTCTTTTAAGACAGGACAACTGTGATCAGAGACTCACACCTGTCGGACATAAGATCGGCCTTATAAGCGATGAGAGATATGAAAAGCTTATCGTTAAGCAGAAACAGATTGAAGAGGAATTTAACCGTGTAAGTACACTTAATATTGCACCTGATGCCGAACTCAACAGATTCCTTGAGGAAAACGGTACAACGGCAATGACAACGGGATGCAAACTGGTAGACCTTATGAGAAGACCTCAGCTTAATTATTTCATGCTTGAAAAATTCGATAAAAACAGACCGGAGCTTGACTTTGAGGTATGTGAACAGGTTGATCTAAAGATTAAGTATGACGGATATATTCAGAAACAGATCGCTCAGGTAGAACAGATGAGAAAGCTCAACAACAAGCTTCTTCCTGAGGATATTGATTATAAGGAAATAAAAGGTCTCAGACTTGAGGCCGTGGAGAAACTTTCAAAGTTCAGACCGTTCAGCATAGGTCATGCTTCGAGAATTTCCGGTGTTTCCCCGGCGGACATTTCAGTGCTGCTTATCTGGCTTGAACAGAACAGCAGAAGGAGGTAAATATGCTGCCTGAATACAGCTTCTGTAAAAGAATATTTGAGGAAAATGAACTTGAACTTACAAAAGAGGTTTATGAAAAACTCGATATATATGCAGAATTTCTTGTTGAAACGAACAAGGTCATGAATCTTACTGCAATAACTGAGCCGGAGGAAATCCTTATAAAGCATTTTGCTGACAGCATTTCCATAACAAGATTTGTAAACTTTGAAGACGGAATGAAGGCTATAGATGTAGGAACGGGAGCGGGATTTCCGCTTCTGCCTGTAAAAATATACAGACCGGGCATAAAAATAACCCTTCTCGACGGACTTAACAAGCGTATAAAATTTCTTTCGGAACTCTGCGAAAAAATTTCAGTGGATGCCGAATGCATACATGAGCGTGCTGAGCTTCTTGCCAGAAAGGAAGAATACCGTGAAAAATATGACATTGCGACAGCAAGAGCTGTTTCAGCAATGCCTGTACTCTGCGAATACTGTATGCCTTTTGTGAAAAAAGGCGGAGTATTCTGTGCGATGAAGGGACCTTCAGAGGATATAGGTGCTGCAGCAAATGCAGTAAAGATTCTCGGAGGCAGTCCTGCAAATGATATACAGTACACTCTTAACGGGGAGCAGAGAAGAATCGTAACAGTAAAAAAAATCTCCTCTGTTTCGTCAAAATATCCCCGTGCATCAGGGAAGATAAAGTCAAAGCCGCTGTAATTTCAGCGGCTTTTGTATTTTTACAGTGTTTTAAGCTGAAATATTTTTATGGAAATTATTTCCTTTAAGGGTTATAATACAGACAAGGAAGTTTTTGCTAAAATATTATAGTGAACGAAAAAAATATTTTGATGTTCACTGTAAAAAAATTAAAGGAGTTTAAAACATGGGTGCATTTTTAGGATTTACAAAAGAGAAACAGATTAACAGGGTAGTCCAGATTGATGTTGCGGATATTGTTCCAAATCCTCATCAGCCGAGAACGGAATTTGAAAACGGAGATATATTTTCTCTGGCTGAGAGCATACGTCAGAATGGAATACTTCAGCCGCTTACAGTTCGCAGAGCGGATGACCACTATGAGATTATAGCGGGCGAAAGAAGACTGAGAGCGGCCAAGCTTGTTCAGCTGCAGTCAGTGCCGTGCATTATAATGAACGTGAGCGAAAGAAACTCAGCCATACTGGCACTTGTTGAGAATATTCAGCGTCAGAATCTGTCTTTTTTTGATGAGGCTGCAGCGATAGAAAAGCTTATAAACTATTACGGTATGACTCAGGAAGACGCGGCAATAAAACTGGGAAAGGCACAGAGCACAATTGCCAACAAGCTAAGGCTTCTTAAACTTTCCGATGAGGAACGTCTTGTGATTACCCGATATAACCTTACCGAACGTCATGCCAGAGCTCTTCTCAAACTCGGTTCCCCGGAGGACAGGCTTCTTATTATTAACCGTGTTGTAAAGGGAAAACTGAATGTTGAAAAGACTGAACAGATAATTGAAGAGTACATAGCCAAAAACGGCGAAAAAGAGAGTTATCGCAAGAGGAGCAAGGTGTTTGCGGATGTCCGGCTCTTTGTAAATTCCATTAACAAAGCCGTGGAAACCATGAAGGCCGCCGGTATTTCCGCCGACTCCTGCAAAATCCAGTACGATGACTTTGTTGAATACAGAGTAAGAATCCCGATAGAAAAATAAAAATGTTCCACGTGGAACGTTTCATCAAAAATCCCTTTCAGAAATTCATCTGATAAGGGATTTTTTCTTTACACAAAATGTGATTTGTGATATAATGATATAGTGAATGAAAAAATTATTTTTTTCGTTCACCGGTGCCGATATGCACGGAGTGACCGCAGGGAACGGATGTGCAAGGCAATATTAATAAAATAATTATAGTGAACGTCAAATTTATTTTGACGTTCTATAATTAGCCTATTTTATAAAATGAAGGAGGAATCAGATTGGGTAAGGTAATTGCAGTCGCCAATCAGAAAGGCGGAGTAGGAAAATCAACTACTGTAATAAATCTTGCCGCATTTCTCGGCAGCAGGGACAGAAAGGTGCTTTGCATAGACCTTGATGCTCAGGGAAATGTAACCAGCGGATTCGGTATAATGAAAAAAACAGTGAAGTTTTCATCCTATGATCTGCTTATCGGAAGAGCAAGTGTTCAGGAGGCTGCTGTTTATACAGAATTCGAAAATGTTTCCGTAGTTCCTTCAACATCTGCACTTGCAGGTGCGGAGATAGAAATTGTCGATCTTGAGGGAAGACTAAGAAGACTAAGGATGCAGATTTTGTCATGCAGGCACGAATATGATTTTATATTTATCGACTGCCCGCCGTCACTCAGCCTTGTGACTCTGAACGGACTTGTGGCAGCTGACAGTGTGATTATTCCTCTGCAGTGCGAATTCTTCTCACTTGAAGGTCTTTCACAGCTTGATCAGATAATACGTCATGTAAAATCAAACGAAAATCCATCCCTTGAGATAGAGGGGCTTTTATTTACTATGTTTGATCCTCGGCTTAATGTAACAGGCCAGGTAGTAAATGAAGTAAAGAAAGCTTTTCCGAATCAGGTCTTTGAAACTACAATACCGAGAAATGATCGCCTTTCCGAAGCACCGAGCTACGGAATGCCGGTAATGTACTACGATAAAAATTCAAAGGGTGCTGAAGCCTACGCCCGTCTTGGTATGGAAATTCTCGGTGAAAAATATGAAGAAAAGCCGAAGAAGAAATTTTCATTAGGTATAAAAAAGAAAAAGTAACTGAAAGGAAGTGATGTGCGTGGCACCTAAAAAAGGCGGACTGGGAAGAGGACTTGAATCACTTTTCAGTGACAATTCTTCCGAAGTTCAGGTTAAGAGAACTCTGAGAACATCTGAGATTGAACCTAACAGACTGCAGCCGAGAAAATCATTTGACGATGATGCCATTGCTTCTCTTGCGGATTCGATAAAAACCCACGGAATGATACAGCCGCTTGTGGTAAGACCGTACATGGGTACATATCAGATAGTTGCCGGTGAAAGAAGATGGCGTGCGGCCAGAGAGGCGGCAGTTGAGGAAGTACCGGTTATTATAAAGGATCTCACAGACTCTGAGGCGATGCAGATTGCCCTTGTTGAAAATCTGCAGCGTGAAAATCTCAATCCTGTTGAAGAGGCAGCCGGGCTGAAGGAACTTGCTGATAAGTATAATATGACACAGGAGAGTATAGCTCATATAACCGGACGTTCACGATCAGCTGTTTCAAATTCCATAAGACTTTTAGGACTTCCTGATGAGGTGCTTGAACTTATTAAGGAAGGTCTGGTTTCAGTCGGACATGCCAAGGTTCTTCTTTCCGTAGAGGATGAAAATCTTGTCATAAATCTGGCTTCAAGGGTTGCAGAGGGGACACTTACGGTAAGAGCTCTTGAAAGTATAGCAGCTTCACTCAAAAAGGAAAAGAAAGAGCCTGAAAAGCCGTCAGACAGTTACTTCAGAGAGATGGAAATAAGTCTTAAGGAGAGTCTGGGAAGAAAAGTAACTGTGAAGAACAGGGGCAATGACAAGGGAACTCTTGTTCTCGAATTTTACGATAAGGCAGATCTGCTGTTTCTGGCAGACAAGCTTTCAAAATAAATAACTGAAAATTTTTTACAGAAAGAGAGTATATAATAATGCTGGATATTAAATTTGTCAGAGAAAATCCTGATATTGTAAAACAGAATATTAAAAATAAGTTTCAGGACGAAAAGCTTCCGCTTGTTGACGAGGTAATTGAACTTGATAAGAAGAACCGTGCTATCAAGCAGGAGGTTGAAGCTTTAAGAGCTAACAGAAACAAGCTTTCAAAGCAGATAGGCGGCCTTATGGCTCAGGGAAAGAAGGATGAAGCTGAAGATGTAAAGGCTCAGGTTAAGGCACAGGCTGACCGTCTTGAAGCGCTTAACGCTGAAGAAAAAGAAGTTGAGGAAAATCTCAGAAAGAAAATGATGGTTATTCCTAATATCATTGATCCTTCTGTCCCGATTGGTAAAGATGACTCAGAAAACGTTGAGATAGAAAAGTTTGGTGAACCGGTTGTTCCTGAATTTGAAGTTCCTTATCATACAGAGATTATGGAAAGATTTGACGGTATTGATCTTGACAGTGCAGGTAAGGTTGCAGGAAACGGTTTCTACTATCTTATGGGTGATATTGCAAGACTTCATTCTTCTGTTCTTGCATATGCAAGAGATTTTATGATTGACAGAGGATTTACTTATTGCATACCTCCTTTCATGATCAGAAGCAACGTTGTAACAGGCGTTATGAGTTTTGCTGAGATGGACGCAATGATGTACAAGATTGAGGGCGAAGACCTTTACCTTATAGGTACAAGTGAACACTCAATGATAGGCAAGTTCATCGATACCATTAATCCGGAGGAAAAGCTTCCTTATACACTTACAAGCTATTCACCGTGCTTCCGCAAGGAAAAAGGTGCCCACGGTATTGAGGAAAGAGGCGTTTACCGTATTCACCAGTTTGAAAAGCAGGAAATGATCGTAGTCTGTAAGCCGGAAGAGAGCAGGGAATGGTTTGAAAAGCTCTGGAAAAATACTGTTGATCTTTTCAGAAGCCTTGATATTCCTGTTCGTACAATCGAATGCTGCTCAGGCGACCTTGCTGACCTTAAGGTGAAGTCAATCGACGTTGAAGCATGGTCACCAAGACAGAAGAAGTACTTTGAAGTTGGAAGCTGCTCAAACCTCGGCGATGCTCAGGCAAGAAGACTTGGAATACGTATAAAGGGTGCTGACGGCAATTACTTTGCTCACACTCTCAACAATACAGTTGTTGCTCCTCCGAGAATGCTCATTGCTTTTCTTGAAAACAACCTTAATGCTGACGGCTCTGTAAATATTCCTGAAGCTCTTGTTCCTTATATGAGAAAGGAAAAGCTTGTTCCGGTAAAGTAAAATAGTAAACGCAATAAATAAATTGCGTTTACCGGTGCCGATCTGCACGGAGATAAGGCAGTCATCTGATGTGCAAGGCAATATAAATAAAATAATTATAGTGAAAGTCAAATTTATTTTGA
>CAMCOJ010000030.1 GCA_945876405.1 uncultured Ruminococcus sp. | reverse complement strand
ATATAGCCCACAGTACGCCACATCGTATAATGCCATCCTCAATTTTATAAATCTCTGGCTTAGAATAATACTTATTTAAAACTGCAGTATCGAAATAAACTGGTGTTAGATAATGAGGGGCTGTTGGATTAGCACCGTAATAGTTACTCAAGCAGCTTGGATTACAAGTATGACGTATTTCTTTTCCATTTTCATCTATTCCAATAATGAAATCAACATAGGTTTTTTCTTCATTGTATGGCCATATATTACTATCACATAAACTACAACCCCAAATTACATTTTTACCAAAAATGTATGAATAATTTTCTCTTTTGGTTCCAGTAGATGTATTTCCAATGTTCAGTGTATAAAATATTGAATTCTCATCATTTCTGTACACTAATCCATCCTCTGCAACTTTTTTTGTTGCATCAAGAGCTACACATCTGCTGTCAATATGAATAATCAATGCTTTTTCTTTTACAGCTAAATATGTCTTTAAATATCTTTTATGTATAGTAATGTATCCATTATCATTCATTTTAACAACAGTAAGTCCTTCACCATCAGAAACGTCAACATATTCATTTTTTTGTGAATTAAAATATAGATTAAACAACAGTCTAAATTCTTCTGCAACTTCAATCGAATCTGCTGCTACCCCATTGAAATTTCTTCTAATGATAAGAGGTTCAAAACCATCACCATTTCCCCAGCGATGATACACTTTTTCATCATTTTCCCACGAACCATATACTGTTATTCCCGGCTCCATTGAATGAGCATTATACGTGTCGTTCTCCATATCTGCTTCAACAGCATCAATCGGGAGCAAAAAACTTTGAATATACACATCATATTTTTTATCAACTCTGTTTCCCGAAACTGGAACCATAATTTCAGCATCTAATCCATCTTCTATCCATTCACGTATATCCACTTGATACAAATAATTTTTATCCATAAAAACCATTCCTTCCATAACATCTAATCCACTCCCCGAAAATGCCCTTTGTATCGAGTTGCCGGATTTGTTGTCAACTTTTTTCCTCTTTCAAAAATCACTTCATAATCTCTGACATCTAATCCACATACTCAATTTGCGTTATCTAATCCGAGGTTACAACCTGACACATATTTTCGTAGTAGATATGTTTCCATATAATAAAACCGAGCTTTTTCAGAGGTTAGGCTTTACATCCCAACTTCCGAAAAAGCCCGGAAATACGCCACTTTCTGGCACTTATTTATCTTTTCTTGACATCAACACCACGGTCTCAACATGCCTCGTAAACGGAAACATATCCACCGGCTGAATCTTCTCAACCTTATATCCGTTCCTCGTAAATCTCATCAGATCCTTCTCCTGCGTCTCCGGATTGCATGAAACATATACAATCCTTGACGGAGCGAGCTGTACTGCGGCTTCTATAAATTCTTTCGTTGAGCCGGCTCTTGGCGGATCCATAAAAAGAACATCTGCCTTCATTTTTTCTGCAGCCATATTTTTCATAAATTCTGTTGCATCGTCATTGTAGAAGCGGACGTTCTTTGCGTTGTTAAGCTTTGCGTTCTGAATTGCGTCCTTTACCGCCTGCTTGTTGAGTTCAACGGAAATAACGTTTTTCGCATTTTTTGCGGCAACAAGTCCGATTGTTCCGATACCACAGTATGCGTCAACCACTGTTTCCCTGCCTGTAAGTCCGGCGAACTGCATTACTTTTTTGTAGAGCACCTCTGTCTGCTGAGGATTTATCTGGTAAAATGACTTTGATGAAATTCTGAAACGGCAGCCACAGAGAACGTCTTCTATGTATCCGTTTCCGTAGAGGACAATCTCACGTTCACCGAGAACAAGCGTTTCTGTTTTGTCGTCAGCAATGTTGTGAATAACAGTGGTAATCTCCGGATGAGCCTTAAGCAGTTCTTTTAAAAATACATTTTTGTTTGGAAATAAAGGCGTTGAGGCTGCAAGAACAACCATTATCTGTCCCGTTTTAAATGCTCTTCTTACCAGTACATGGCGGAGAAATCCGGCATCATTTGTCCGGTCGTACGCAGTGAGTTTAAGCTTCTTCATAAGTTCACGTATTGTAACGATGATTTCGTCAGATTTTTTATCTTCAATAAGACAGGAGTCAACTGCTGCTATTCCTTTGGTTTTTGACTGATAAATACCGGAAACTATCTTCCCGCCTCTTGCCTGAATAAAATATGACTGAACCTTGTTTCTGTAATGATAAGGATAGTACATTCCAATAATCGGATCTACGTGACCAAATCGGGAAAGGTGATTTTCTGCAAGATTCTGCTTGAATTCAAGCTGCTTTTCATAACTCATGTTCTGCAGCTGACAGCCGGAACATTTTTTTGATACTGGACAATCTTGCATTATAACGCACTCTCTTTCTCAGACCATTCTGATTCTTTGAAGCCAACAAGGACAGTTTCTTCATTTACAATAATCGGACGCTTTACAAGCATGCCGTTTGTCGCTAAAAGCTTAAGCTGCTCTTCTTCGCTCATTTCCGGAAGTTTGTCCTTGAGCTTCATTTCCTTGTAGAGCATTCCACATGTGTTGAAGAATTTCTTAAGCGGAAGGCCGCTCTTTTTATACCATTTTTCCAGTTCTTCATAAGAAGGATTCTGTTCTGCAATGTGGCGTTCTGTGTAGCTTACATTGTGTTCATCAAGCCACTTTTTTGCTTTCTGGCATGTTGTGCATTTCGGATAACATAAAAATAATGTTTCTTTTGAATTTCCTGACATAATTATTTCTCCTTTAAAATGATTTTTCTTATATTTGTAATCACTGTTTTTGTTTTTACAAGTCAAAATTTCAAGAATAATGTAATAATAGTTTTCCCTTATGCGTTATGTCTCTGTATCAAATCTCTTGCTCGTGTTTCCGATTTATCATATTCGATTTCAAAATAGTCGAGTATGCATTTCATATCGTCCTGCATGGATAAAAAGACATCAAGCATTCTTTCCTTTTTTCCATCAGTCTGCCATTCTTTCAGGCCCTTATAATAGAACATCTTACTGTCATCATTGATAAAAAAAGGAACAATGTCGTTTGCAAGGCACATTTTCAATGCAAGTAATCTTCCAACCAGTCCGTTACCGTCATAAAACGGATGTATCTTTTCGAACCTTGCATGAAATTCGGCTACATCATAAAGGTCGATAAATGGTCTTTCAGCAAAATCATGAACCAGTTCTGCCATGTGAGAAGGGACTTCCTTGGGATGAACTGCCTGAATCTGACCAACCTCATTAGGATATTTCTTATAATCGCCAATTACAACATCATCTTCCTCATCATCAACATGCAGCCCGTTTTTCAGGAGATGATGCAGATGCTTGATGTATTCTTCGGTAATTGGCTCCTGAATCGTATCAAGGATATAATCAAGGCACCTAAAATGGTTGGTGGTTTCAGATATATTCCTGAAAAAGTCAAATACAATTCAGGTGCATTCAGAGGTATGAATTGCAGATTTTAATCATAGTTCTTTTTTGTTTATCCAGGATGTTATCTGCCTGTCCTCTACAAGAATATGATTCGTCAGCCAGTCATAGAAAAATTCTATATATTCAACTGTCACTTCTTTTGAATAATCAGTGTTTATTAATTTTCTTTCAAATTCATCAACAGTTTTGTTTTTGAACTCATCATGAAGTTCCTTGTGATATTCATACTTTGAATAACCAATTTTCCTCATAATACCTTCCTCCTCTGAAAAATGTTTTTCAGCATAGTTTCTAAGGTATTTTATACTTTCTCTGCAAACGAACTCGTTCTTTTTAAAATTGGAATCATCGCATATTTTGAGAATCCTTCTCATTATCGAGAACAGGTTTTCATGCGCACTGTCAATTATTTCATATCCTGTACAATAATCCTTTTTCCATTCAATCTCTTTCATAATAAAATTCCCCTTTTCTTATTTTTCTCTTGAGTATAATCTTCCACAGCTTTTATCATACGGAAAACATGCTCTGCATTTTTCGCTTCAGAGGATGTAAGACTTCCTTTAAAAGAATCGGTTCGTATTTACTCATAATCAATCCATTCCTCCTTAGTAATATAAGTAAAATGCTCCGTCCTTATATCTCCCATCAAGGTGCATGGCTTGTTTTCTTCTGTATGATGGTATCTGAAACCACACTTCTCCTGACAGCGTCTGGATTTCTCGTTTCCATCATAGTATCCACACCACATCGCAGTGCATCCCAAATCTTCAAAAGCGTGTTTTTGAAGAGCCTTTACCGCTTCAGGAATATAACCATTCCCCCAGAAAGGAACTCCGATCCAATAGCCTATTTCAATCTCACTGTCACTTGCGGCAGTTTGAGACTGAGCAGGTGGAATCAGTCCGATACTACCGATCGCTATATTATCTTCCTTAAGGCATACAGCATATGTCTCATCAGCCGATAACACAGACTTTATTATCTCTAAACTATTATCAACACTTGTATGTACCGGCCATCCGGCAATCGGTCCTACAGCCGGATCTTTTGCATATTCATATAAACTTGCTGCGTCCGATTCTTTCCATGGACGAATAATCAGTCTTTCTGTTTTAAATTCCATTGTATGTTTATCTCCTTCAATTCAGTGTTTTCTTTAATTTCTGAATACCTTTCCGACCCAGCACAGCACACTGTACTTATCCCGCTCAAATCTGTGCTTTTGGAATATATACAATATCTGTTGCTATTTTATTTCTGAACATCATATCGTGTTCAATGAAGAGCATTGCAGGTTTATACTCAAGTATCAGTTTTTCAATCTGCATTCTTGAGAAAACATCTATGTAATTAAGCGGCTCGTCCCATATATAAAGATGTGCAGAAGTTGCAAGGCTAACCGCAATAAGAACTTTCTTCTTCTGTCCCTCAGAATAATCAGACATATCTTTCTCAAACTGAACTCTTTCAAAACCGAGCTGTCTGAGAATAGTACATACAAGAGTCTGGTCCGTTCCGGTTTCTTCACAAAGTCCGTATATACTTCCTGATAATCCCGATGTATCCTGATTTACATATGAAACCTTCAGTCCTGCTGAAATCTCACATACTCCTGATTCGCTGAATTCAGCGTTCATGCCGTAACCAAGGCCGTGAAGAATTCTCTTAACAATGGTTGACTTACCGCATCCGTTATCACCGGACAAGGATACCCTTGATCCTTTTGTTACTGAAAAATTTATCCCGCTAAACAGTTCAGCCTCAGTATTATCATATCTGAAACTGTAATCTCTGAAACAAACAAGTGTATTTTTGTGATACTCAAGCGGTGCGAGCTTAAGATCCTTAACACGCTCAATATCATTTAGCAGGCCCTCTTTTTCTTTTATTTCTCTTCCGATTCGTTTATTTATACTTGAAACACGGCTCTGCATTTTTTTCGTTTTTGCTCCTATATAGGCTCTGGTACTGATACATCTGTCATGTTCCTTTATCGGATCATAGCCGATTTTTGTACTTTCATTTTTATCCGCCCACTCAGAAGTCCTTTTGGCAGTTTGTTTCAGTTTTTTTATTTCTTTCTGATGTTTTTCATTTTCAGATACAGAAAAACTGTCAGCACGCTGTTTATTTTCCCACCAGCTTGAAAAGTTTCCGTTTTGAACATCAATGCTTTCCCTGTTAAATACAAGTACATGATCAACACAGGCATCAAGAAAATCCCTGTCATGTGAAACAAGAATGAAGCCTGATTTTGATGAAAGATATTCTCTTATTTTTTCTCTCGCACCTGAATCAAGATGGTTGGTCGGTTCATCTATAAGAAGAAATTCATTTTCCCCTGAAAAGAGTACGGCAAGCAGTACTTTGGTTCTTTGACCGTGACTTAGCAGATTAAACGGTCTGTAAAGAATATCCGCCTCTTCATCAAGGAGCTGCAGTTCACATATTACGCGCCATTCCTCACATCCTGGTTTAATTTCGTCAATAAATTCTGAAGCTGTTTTACTTATCTGTTCGTCGCTTAGAGTATACGGAAAATATTCAAACAATGTGCTTGCAGTAATTGAACCTCTGAAACTGTATTTACCCATAAGCAGTTTCAGAAAAGTTGTTTTTCCTTTACCGTTTCTTCCGATTAATCCGACTTTCCAGTTTGTATGAATTGAAAATGATTCATTTTCAAAAATATTATCACTGCTCCCGTCATAGCAAAAGCAAAGTCCGTTTATATTAATCTGTGACATATAGATACCTCCACATATAAAAAAGAACTATTTGCTGCCAAACAGTTCTCATGTGTCTATAACCTCAGATTAATATGATAGCTCCGATATACTTATAAAAAGATGCAAAAAAGAGAGGTTATGAGAACATAATCCACTTTTGGCAACACGAAATACAGCATGATAGAAAAATAAACGTTCAAAACCCAACCATTTACTGAAATATCATGCAATGTAATTATTAATTCATGTAATCAAAAGTAAATTATCTTCTCATCTTTTCACCTCTCTCTGAATATTGCGTTACCGCTACTAATATGGTAACATATTTTTTGGTAAAAGTCAACACAAAAAATTACTTTTTCACAGTAATCCTGCCATTCCCTTGACACACTATCCTGCCATATTGTATAATTAACCGGTAAAAAAATTTCAGGAGCGATTGTATGATTAACGATGAATTTAATCAGTCGGGTACAAACACTGATTTTTCAGAAGAATTTGAGAAGATTAAAGATCTCGAAGCACAGCAGTACTTTGAATTAATAAACGATGATCAAGGGTGCAGGCTGGTTTATCTGATGAATGACGCAGTTGAAAGTTTTATCTGTTTTGAAAACTACTCATTGAACGGAGAATATATCCCGGACTGCGATGAACCTTTTTCGGTTTCAATAGAACAAAATGGCAATTATTATATTATGATAGTTCATCAGGGCAGCGGGAATGTATTCACACTTTCTTTCTCAGGTCTGCACTCAGAAACCTGGCTTTTTAACTACGGAGCTACAGGCCATTTTTGGATTAAAAAGCATGAGAAACTGCGGATTATTGATTACTGGCTGGGGCTTATCCGTGAGAAAATGAACATTCTCGGAGATGATTTCTGTACAGAAAAGGAAACCGAACTATATGCTTTGTCCTGTTTTATGCCTCTGCGTTATTATAATTCCGTTCCGGAAAAATACATGATTCCGAATGATTACATATACGAAACCACGCCTGAAGCTCTGGCATGTTTCAGAAAAATCTGCAAAGAATCCGGTGACAATTTCTTTCTCAGGCTTACAGAAAAATACACTGACAGAAAACTAAAAAAAACTGCCCGCTTCCTCTCAGGGAAACGCGGCATCAGGATAACGGATTATATTATTGATGAAATCCGGAATGCGTCTTCAGAATATCCGGATCGTTCGCATGCAAAAGCACATGCAGAAATATTATCACAGGCTGAAGAATTTGCTTCCCGGCTAAGTCTAAACGGAATGAAAGCAAGAATATTTCGTGAAGAACCGTTTGAAAAAACTGAAGACAGTATGAATTTTTCTGTTACTGTATATGCTGAAAAAGAATCTTTTACAGGTATTAAAACCGTTATAAAAAAATTCTAAAAATCTATTTTCACAAAAAATCTTTTGTCCTTAACATCAATGCAGATTTTGTATCTGTGTATATCTGCAATATTTTTTGCTATCGCAAGACCAAGTCCGCTGCCGTTGCGGCCGGAACGTTCCTTTGTTCCACGGGTAAAGGGCTCGGTCAGCTTTTTTATATCTGTATCTATCCTGCCGCTGAATGTGTTTGAAACATAAGTACTCTGCAGTTCATTTGTTCACCTCCTGTGATTATATATTATCATCCCGGTATGTCTTTGGTGTCTCCTTTTTATCACAGATTCTGAGAAAATTCTATTTTGCATATCCGCTCTGCATTTATGCATTTTCCGTCTGTAAACTTAATAAGATTACCGGCAGCATCGAAAAATCTGAAAGTTCCGCTGTATTTTTCATACGAACCGCCTTCTTTTCTGCTGTCCGGTTTAAAGTATGTAACTGTGACGCACGGTCTGTCTGATGCAAGCATCTTACGAAATGCAATGTTAAGTTCATCAGCTCTGTCTTCTGTAAGATCAATAAACGGATCAGTCAGTCTCGCTGTTTCGTCAATCTCCTCATCATAACCGGTAAGTGCTGCAAATGGAGCAAACTGTACCGCACGGTCATACATTGACATCGGAATCCGCTTGTCTGATATATGATGAGGAATATTTATGATATCTTCAAAATTATCCACTATGCTCTGTGTCCGCCAACCTGTCCGTTTCTCTCAATGGCGGTTCCTCCTTCTTCGAAATTCATTCCCTTCAGAACAGCATTTTTCCCGTACTTTGCCTTAATCGATACAAGTGCATTCTGTATGTTCCTTTCTCTCTGAAGCTTCTGCTTTTCTTTTTCACGTTCTTTCTCAAGCTTTTCATTGTCATCAAAAAAACTGTACTGAACTTCCGGTTCTTCAGGCATTGTGCACTCAGGAATAACGTGATTTGCCACAACATAAATTCTTCTTACAAGCAGTCTGCAGTCAGTAATTTCTTTATAAAGTTTCAGAGCTGCATCTGTAAACAATCGTGTCGAACAGGTATATCTGCCGATATTCACGCTGCCGTGCGCACTTTTGGGAACGGTTTTCCCATAATGGTTTGTCTCCGTTTTACCTTCATAATCCTCAGGAATAAAGCTGTGATCATAGCAAATGGTAAGTACAAGCTGATCTGATACAACGTTTTTTCTCACAAGGTCAAGTGAAAGCTGGTCAGTCATTTCTTTTACTATCAGCATAGCCTTTTCATAGCTGTATGGATTCGGAAGCACCTGTCCCTGACTTATGCTGTGATTTTCCGGGCGGTATGCCTTTATATCAGAAATTCTGCACGGCTCATATCCCCAGGCATGATCGATTATTAGTTCCGCATTTTTCCCAAATTCTTTATACAGCAAATCCTCATTTCGCTCTGAAAGACGCGCAAGCTCTCCGAGATTGTGAATCCTGAGTCTGTTAAGTCTTGATGCAATACCCGGTCCGAATCTCCAGAAATCTGTAAGCGGCGTATGATTCCAGAGATTTTTTCTGAACGACATCTCATCGAGTTCAGCTATTCTCACCCCGTCCTTGTCTGCAGGCATTTTTTTTGCAACAATATCCATAGCAATCTTGGCCAGAAACATATTTGTTCCGATACCCGCAGTAGCAGTTATGCCTGTTTCCTTCAGAACATCTCTTATCATCTTTATGGCAAGTGCATGTGCACTGCATCTGTACAGGGAAAGATAATTAGTGACATCAATAAAGACTTCGTCAACTGAATAAACGTGAATATCCTCCGGTGCGATATATTTAAGATAAATTTTGTACACCGCAGAACTTACTTCCATATAGTAAGCCATATGAGGAGGTGCAACAATAAAATCCACCTTAAGTGATTTGTTCACTGAGAATTCACTGGCGGAATATGAGCTGCCGGTAAATGCATGGAATGAATTTGATCTGAACCTTTCAGAGTTTACTTCGCCGATTCTCTGTGTCACTTCAAAAAGTCTCGGTCGTCCGGGAATCCCCAGTGCCTTAAGCGAAGGTGTAACCGCAAGACAGATTGTTTTTTCAGTTCTTCCGGCATCAGCAACAACAAGATTGGTATCAAGCGGATCAAGTCCTCTTGCAGCACATTCGGCTGAGGCATAGAAACTTTTCAAATCTATACATATGTATGTCATACATCTTATCATCCCTCTCCCATAATAGAGCATTTGTTCTGTTAAGATTCTAACATATTTTTCTGGTATTGTCAAGCACTTTTATTTTGTTTCGTCCGATTCTTTCCATGGACGAATAATCAATCTTCCGGTTTTATTCAATATTTTTTCAATTTTCAACAGAAAAAGAAAAAGGAAGAACAGCAAGGCACTAACTGGACTGCAGTTGCCTCATTCTTCCCTTTTCACTTATTTAGTTATTGTGTATTTCATTATTGTGTATTTCGCTGATTGTATATAAAATTGTCAATACGACTATATCATGATTGTGTCATTTCGACAAAAATGGTTGAGTCGCAATTTATACATTATAAAAAAACACGTCAAACATCACAACTTATTCAAGCATTCAGTTTTTGAATTATGCCTCTTCCTTCATCATCTCGCTGTATGATTTTCCGGTATATTTTTTAAAGCATTTACTGAAATAATTAGGATCAGGTATTCCAACTTCCTTTGCAGTAATATACATAGCCGTTTTCATTCGAAGAAATTCAAGTGCTTTTTCCATTCTGCATCTGGTAACATAGTCTATAAAGCTCATACCTGTTTCCTCTTTAAACTTACGGCTGAGATAGCTCGGATTAAATCCGAATTTGTTAGCTACATAGGTAAGATTTATCTCGGAATTTTTATAATTTTCTTTAATGAAAGTGCATATATTATTCATTCCTCCGTATGATACGGAAGATCTTTCATTTACCTCCCTCTGTGGTTCTGAAGCAGCTGACTCATCAAGTTCCCTGACAAGTCTTTGCAGAGTTTCATTTACTTCAGAGCGTACAATCGGCTTGGTAAGATACTCCTTTACACCAATTCCGACACACTGTCTGGCATATTCAAATTCATTCATCGCTGTCAGAACTACTATTTTAAGACGGGGATATTGTTTTATAGCTATACGCGAAAATTCTATTCCGTCCATAAACGGCATTTTGATATCCACGAAAACTATGTCCGGTCTGAGTTCATCAATTATATTTATTGCCTCTATGCCACTGGATGCCTCACCGCAAACCTCCAGACCAAGCTGATTCCAGTTCACTGTCAGTTTCAGAAGATTTCTCAGTGATTTTTCATCATCAATAATCATTACTTTATACATTTACATCCACCTCATATTTTAAATGTGCTGAAAAGGAGTATTTATATCTATTTCACAGAACTGACCTTCCTCACTTCTGATTGAAACATATACGTCATTCTGATAGAAGTGCTTTATACGGTCAATTGTTCCCTTGAAGCCAAAACTTTTTTTATCCTCTCCTTTAAGAAGCTTGTCTATTTGTTCACTGCTCATACCAACACCAGTATCATAAACTTTGATATGCATCCTGTTGTTTTCCGAGTAAACACTGATTTTAATTATGCCGGATTCACCCTTTGGTCTTATTCCGTGATAAATGGAGTTCTCTACAAGTGGCTGAAGTATGAGTTTTATGATTGAAGCTGACTCCAGTCCTTCTTCTATTTCGTACTGATCCTCAAACATACCGTCATAGCGAAGTCTGAGAAGCTTGATATAACTCTTTACAATTGAAAGCTCGTCTGAGAGTGGAATTGTTTCACTCCCCTTGCTCAGAAATTTTCTGTAAAATATGCCAAGTGTTTCAATGGCATCATACACTTCCTCGCGGGTATTCTGAAGAGCCATATACCCGATTGTATCAAGTGTATTGTACAGAAAATGCGGCTTCATTTGTTCCTGAATAACAGTAAGTTCTGCTTTCCGGCACTGTTTTTCCTGCTCTACAACTGTTTCAAGAAGACGGTTGATTTTTAGCGTCATTTCGTTATAGCATTTGTGAAGATTTCCTATCTCGTCCTCACTTACGCAGATATTTTCAAGCTGCGAAGGCACCTCTCCCTCTGACATCTGCATTGATTCCGAAAGACTGGAAACAGGTACAACAATATACCGGTTAATATCTGTCTCTTATACACATCTCCGAGCCCACGAGACAGGCAGAAATC
>CAMCOJ010000029.1 GCA_945876405.1 uncultured Ruminococcus sp. | reverse complement strand
GTTCTGCATCAGGGCGTATTTTCTGACGCAGATTGCGGATATCATGTACACCGGCGAGGATTACGGACTGAAATGCCGGAATTTCGTTTCTGTTTAGATAATGTCCTCTGAGCTGAGCGAGAAAATCAAGAAACACCTGATTATTGGAGGCCTGATCCACTTCATCAATTATTAAAATTATCGGCTTTTCAGCTGTTCTTATCCACAACCTGAGCCATCTGAAAAGACTTCTCATGCGTACAGAAGTATTGCTCTCACATATTTTGCTTAAATCATCAAGCATCTTTTCAGACAAAATATCTTTCGACTCCAGAATATCGTATAATTCACTGGCTAATGTAATTGTAAAATTACTCTCTGTTTCAAAATCAGCGCTGCTCATAAACTGAAAATCAAGGTAAATTACAATATATTCTTCTTCAAGATTTTTTCTTAATGCTTTCAGAATGGTGGTCTTCCCATACTGCCTTCCCCGGTTTATTGTGAAATATTTCCCTGCATCAACCATCTCTTTTATTTTTTTCAGCCGGCTGTCCGGATTCACCATATAGTGTTCATCCGGATAGCAGCAGCCTTCGGTATTAAAATGTTTTCTCATGTTTCGCCTCCGATTATTTTACAAAATAGCTGATTGTAATTTTATATTCATCTCTTCCATTTATTCAGACACCAGCATTAAACAACCGCCTCAACAATAGTCTTATCACCGTTCTGAGTTACGTTCACACCGGATTCCTTATTTTTATTGAAACAGAAGCTTACCAGATAACCTTTTTTCAGATTATGCTTTTCGAGATAATCACAGAGCTGTTCCTCACCTTTGCGGTTGTATTCCTCTCCGCGCCAGATCTTCAGTTCTATGATATACTGTACTCCGAGATAGTCAACTACTACATCCATTCGTCTGTGGTCCCGTGTTTCTGCTTCGATATAGTAATTTCCTGTTCCGTTTATTATCGGTCTCAGATACAGAAGAAAATATTCTCTTCCGTGCTGTTCCAGAAATTTTTCAGATTCATTTCCCATTATCTCATTGAAATGAACGACGAACTTTTCAAGTATTCTGTCCATATCAAGGATACCGTTTTCAGTGAACTGACTCTTGTCATATGAACCGGCCTGGAATATTGGCTTTGACATCATTTGTTCTGACATAAGAAAATAATTATAAAGCAGTGTTTCAAAAATTCGGTTTGATATCTGAACACTTCCGTTTTCATTCTTTACAAATCCGTACATCACTGCAGTATCCAGAGCTTTATCGTAAATATTTAAAATTACTCTTCTGCCATTAATAAGAATGGAATACACACATTCTCTGAGACTTTCACTGTCTTCGAGCTTATTTATCAGCGATTCAAACAGCGGACGTTTTGAAGAGAGAATAACGCCGACTGATTCTGTTACGCCTTCTTCAGTCCATCTGATTTTCCCGTCCGAATTTTCATCATTTATCTTGCATATTGAAGAGACAAGCACCGGATAACCGGAGGTATAATCATAGATGAGCTGTGATATTTTCGAAATGTTCATTCCCGTATGAAAGTCATTTTCGTATTCTGTAAGCATACCTTCGATATCATCAGGTGAAAAGCTCATATCAACATTAAATTCTGCAGAAATATTCCACGGGCTGTTATGTTTATGTTCTGCATCAGGGCGTATTTTCTGACGCAGATTGCGGATATCATGTACACCGGCAAGGATTACGGACTGAAATGTTGAATATCGTTTTCTTTTCAGATAGTGTCCGCGAAGCTGTGCTAAAAAGTCAAGAAATACCTGATTATTTGTTGCCTGGTCTACTTCATCTATCATCATTATAACAGGTTTGGCAGAATCTTTAATCCATCTGTTAATCCATTTAAAAAGGCTGGCCATTTTTCCCGAATCATTATTTACACATATTGTTTCAAGGTTACTGATTAATTCTTCAGAAATATCTGATTTCACAGAGAGTATTTCCTGCAGCTCGCGTATTAGTGCAGCAGTAAAACTGCTTTCTGTTTCAAAATCAGCATAGCTCATAAACTGAAAATCCAAACTTATTACAATATAATCTTTTGAAAGATATTCTTCAAGAGAGTTTAATACAGTAGTCTTCCCGTACTGTCTTCCACGATTTATTGTGAAATATTTTCCTGCATCAACCATCTCTTTTATTTTTTTCAGCCGGCTGTCCAGATTCACCATATAGTGTTCATCCGGATAGCAGCAGCCTTCGGTATTAAAATATTTCCTCAATTTTCGCACCTCGATTCGTTTAGTTACCTTTAAGTATACCACGTTTCAATACGCATATCAACATAAATTCACAGCAAATTTATCTTCATGCAGCTTCACTTCTATTCCAAAACAGAAAGGGACTGCAGGTGCAGTCCCTTAAAAATATCAGTCTTCTTTTTCAATAATCTGTATTCCGAGGATGTCGAGGTTTTCCTTTTCAACGACTGAAGGGCATTCTGACATGAGCTCGCTTGCGTTCTGAACCTTTGGAAATGCAGTTACATCTCTGAGGCTGTCGCATCCGCACATAATCATTGAGAGTCTGTCAAGACCTATGCCGAGACCGCCGTGAGGAGGTGCGCCGTACTTGTAGGCTTCAACAAGGAATCCGAACTTTGCTTCGATTTCTTCTTCAGTAAGACCCAGTGATCTGAACATCTTCTGCTGAAGTTCGTAGTCTGTGATACGGATTGAACCTGAGGAGAGCTCAACACCGTTGAGTACAAGGTCGTACGCCTTCGCAAATACCTTTTCAGGAGCAGTGTCAAGATACTGGAGACATTCGTCCATAGGCATTGTGAACGGGTGGTGCATGGCAAGCCATTTTCCGCTTTCCTCATCATATTCGAAGAACGGGAATTCTGTAATCCAGAGGAAATTATAACCTTCAGGAATTATGTCAAGTTTCTTTGCAACAGTAAGTCTGAGTGCACCGAGAACAGGAAGGGTTACCTTGTTTTTGTCGGCAACGATAAGTGCAACGTCACCCTTTTCACATCCGAGCTTTTCAAGGATTGCCTTTATTTCTTCAGGTGTCATGAACTTGGAGAATGAACATGCAGGTTCCTCATCGTTCCATCTGATGTATGCAAGTCCCTTTGCTCCGATGCCCTTTGCTGCTTCTGTGAGCTTGTCTATTTCTTTTCTTGTGAGAACAGAAGCTGCGTTCTTTGCAACGATACCTCTTACGCTTCCACCGTTTTCAACTGCAGAAGTGAATACACCAAATCCACATGATTTAACTATGTCAGAGATATCAGTGATTTCCATACCGAATCTTGTGTCAGGCTTGTCTGAACCGTATCTGTTCATAGCCTCTGTGTATGTGAGTCTCGGAAGCGGAACAGGAATGTCGGTTCCGAGAACCTTTTTGAAGAGATATGAGATAAAGCCTTCAGTCATCTGAAGAATGTCCTCAACGTCCACAAATGACATCTCAAGGTCTATCTGTGTGAATTCAGGCTGTCTGTCTGCTCTGAGGTCCTCGTCTCTGAAGCATCTTGCAAGCTGAATATATCTGTCATATCCTGAGATCATGAGAAGCTGCTTGTAAATCTGAGGTGACTGGGGGAGAGCGTAGAACTTGCCGTTGTGTACTCTTGAAGGAATGAGATAGTCTCTTGCCCCTTCAGGAGTTGACTTCATCATCATAGGTGTTTCAATTTCAATAAATCCGTTGTCATAAAAATATTCTCTTGCCGTTTTTGCAATTTCATGACGCATCATGATGTTCTGCTGAAGAGGCTGACGGCGGAGGTCGAGAAATCTGTACTTGAGTCTGAGTTCTTCATTTACCTTTGTTTCATTTGTTATTTCAAAAGGAGGTGTCTGAGCCTTTGCGAGAATGCGTAGGTCCGTTACGATAATCTCTATATTGCCTGTTTTAAGTTCAGGGTTCTTGCTTGATCTTTCTTCAACTGTACCCTTCGCCATAAGTACGAATTCAGCTCTGCATGAAGCAGCTTTTTCAAATATCGCTCTGTCAGTATTGTCATTAAAGGCGAGCTGTACAATACCTGTTCTGTCTCTCAGATCTATAAAAATAAGGTTGCCGAGATTACGAACCTTCTGTACAAATCCGCCTACAACGACTTCACTTCCAATACCTTCAACATCACCGCAGTAGTGGGTTCTCTTAAGACCCTGCATATTATCTGCCATTTTAATTAGTCCTTTCTGTATCAAAAATTTAAGGAATCACTGAGAATGTATCAGTGGTTCCTTAAGGGAAATGCGGGATTTCCCGTCATTTTTATATGTTAAAAATGCTGTTTGCCTCTTCTGTTTCAAACATGGCACTGATAGCTTCTTCGGAAAATTTTTCACCGAAAGTGCTGTCAAGAACGATGTCCTTTTCATCACCGGTTTCCATATTCTTGAGCTTTGCCGTTCCTGCCTCAAGTTCGTTGTCACCGATAACAACGACAAAAGCGGCACCGATTTTGTTTGCATACTTCATCTGAGCCTTGAGACTTCTGTTCATGAGGTCGTATTCTGTGATGTAGCCTTCTGCTCTTGCAAGAGCTGCAAGTTCAGCAGATTTTTTCATTGCTGCATCTCCCATAGGTACGATGTAGAGGTCACATTTGTCAGGTTCCATAAAGCTGCAGCCCTGTTTTTCCATTGTCATGACAAGACGTTCAAGTCCTGCTGCAAAACCGAGGGCAGGAGTATCTGCACCGCCAAGCTGACTGACAAGTCCGTCATAGCGTCCGCCCGCAAGAACTGTTCCCTGAGCACCGATATCTGTTGTGATAAACTCGAAGACAGTCTTTGTGTAGTAGTCAAGTCCGCGGACAATTTTCGGATTTACCTTATAGCTTATTTTCATTAAGTCAAGAAGTTCTTTAAGCTGTGTGAAGTGGTCTGAACATTCCTCACAGAGAAAATCCGTTATAACAGGCGCATCCTTTGCAATGCCGGAGCAGATTGGACTCTTGCAGTCGAGAATACGCATAGGATTTTTTTCAAGACGACCAAGACATGTGCCGCAGAGCTCTGACTTTCTGTCTTCAAAGAAAGCTCTCAGAGCCTTGTGATATTCTGCACGGCATTTCGGACAGCCGATAGAGTTTATATTGAGTTCTATGTTCTTAAGTCCAAGTTCATTAAGCAGTGTATGTGCCATAGATATCATCTCTGCATCTGCAGAAGGTGATTTGCTGCCTATCATTTCGGCACCGAACTGGTGAAATTCTCTGAGTCTTCCTGCCTGAGGCTTTTCATGTCTGAAACACGAAGTTATATAGAATACCTTCTGCGGAAGTGCATCATTGAGCATACCGTTCTGCATAACTGCACGGATAGTTCCGGCAGTACCTTCAGGTCTGAGTGTGAATTTGCTTTCCTTTGCAATCACAGAGTACATTTCCTTCTGTACCACGTCTGTTGTTTCGCCTACAGAACGAAGAAAAAGATCTGTATTTTCGAAAGTAGGGAAGCGGATCTCCCTGAAACCGAACACCTGTGCTGTTCTCTGTGCAGTCTGTTCAACTGTGTACCATTTATGTATTTCTGATGGTGTTACATCAGCTGTGCCAAGTGGTCTCTGAACTGTTAAAGCCATTTGTATAAAAAACTCCTTTGAAAAAATGTTGTTTTATCAGAATTCCGGTGTACCGTAAGCACGCCAGTCAAGATCGCCTCTTTCGAGAGCAAGAATAAGTGCCTCAGCAGTTGCGATATTTGTGGCAACCGGGACATTGTGTACGTCACAGAGTCTGAGAAGTTCTATGTCGTTTGGCTCATTTGCCTTTGGTGTTATAGGATCTCTGAAGAAGAGGAGAATGTCGATCTCTCCGCATGAGATTCTTGATGAGATCTGCTGGTCGCCGCCCTGGGAACCGCTGAGATATCTCTTTATGTTAAGACCCGTTGATTCACTTACAAGTTTGCCTGTTGTGCCTGTTGCGCAAAGGTTGTTTCTTGAAAGGATACCGCAGTATGCGATACAGAACTGAACCATGAGTTCTTTCTTTGAGTCGTGTGCAATTAAAGCAATAGTCATTATTAAACAAATCCTTTCATATAAAATTTTTAATCAGATATCTATATACTATCATTGTACCATAAATATTGATTTTAATCAAAGTCATTTTGAAAACAAATCAAAAAATTGTTATTATATACGATTTATTTTTTCCTATTTGTTTAAATCATACAATCTGATACGATATTCTCTTCCAGTTATCAGCTTATTTTATTTCATTTCCGTAATGCTTGTTATAGCAGTCGATTATTTTTCTGACGAGGTACTTTGCGTTCTTTCCGTCTTCGATTATTGCGGAGAAAGCTATAACAGGATTTTCAGCCGGAGCAAATCCGATAACTGTCGTACTTGTTCTTTCGCTTGATGTGGTCTGAGGTGTTCCGGTTTTTATTGCGACATCATATCCGAGACCGTTAAGTGAGAATTCACCGTCTGGAGTATTCTGGGATGCCCCTATCATTCCCTGTATTATTGTCGGATAAACATAGTCATAGTTTTCCGGTATTACTTCTGATACAACCGGAGTCACATCATCAACTTTGTTTCCGAGATAGTCGTATATGCTGTCTACAAGATGCGGTTTGTACCGGATACCATGGTTTGCAATTGTTGATGCGGCAACTGCCATCTGGAGCGGAGTGATTCGTGTTTCTTCCTGGCCGATAGCGGCCTGGAGAAGTCCGCCTGAGTACCATTCGACACCGAGCATTGCACTTGTTTCAGGGCAGGCAATATAGCCTTCGGAATCACCGCTTTCAAGACCGAGTGATGTTCCCAGACCGTACAGATGTGCGTACTCAACTATTTTGTCTATTCCAAGCAGGCGGGAAAGTTCATAGAAGTAAATATTGCATGAAACCCTGATAGCTTCCGAAGCAGCTATGTTCTGATGATATCCTGTGCAGAAAACTGTGTGTTCATAAAACTGATAAGCCGTTCCGCAGTAAAATGTGGAGTCAGGTGTTACAAGTCCTTCATTCAGCCCCGCTGTTGCTGTTATTGTCTTGAAGGCTGAACCCGGTCGGTAAAGTCCGTCAGTTGCTCTGTTAATAAGAGGGGTTCCTTCACGTGAGAGAACCTCGGGGTAATTGTTGATATAGTCATCAAGTCTGTACGTCGGTGCTGTGGCAAGTGCCAGTACGTCATTGTCCTTTGCGTCAAGAACTACAATAGCACCTGAGGTAATGTTTTCACATTCTTCCTCTTCCTCGTTAAGATACTTCATAAAATCTTCAAGGAGTTTCTGGATATCACGCTGGAAAGCGACATCAACTGTAAGATGAACTGTGTTTCCGGGAACAGCCGGTTCTTTTATTTCGGACGAGATAACGGAAGAATTGTGGAGCGTGATTTCACGTATGCCGTTTTTGCCTCTGAGTACGCTTTCCATTCCTTTTTCTATTCCGCTTTTTCCGACATAGTCGTTCATGAAATATCCCTTGTCCCGCAGCTCGTCATATTCTTCTGCGTATATAGGACCTACCGTTCCTATCTCATGGGGGATTACATCAACAATCGGATTTGTCCGTATAGCGTCCTCGAGTATTTCGATTCCGGGAAGTTCCAGACTCTGTTCCTTTATCTTTGAAACTGATTTTATATCAATATCCTCGCATATTGTAAACAGGTTGCTGAGTGAAAAGTCACGCTTTTTCATTTCATAGCGGATTCCGGCTATGATTCGTTTCTGTTCAGGTGTGTAGCTGTCGGATATTTCGTAGTCCACTGCAAATTTATCCATACAGTTTTCCACTGTGGCATATACATTAAGTCCGAGTGATGATTTCAGATAGGAAAGTTCATCATCATCGTCAGTGGTGTAGCAGAAAGGAGCTTCCGAGGAAACAGGGAGGGAATCGTAGTACTTGTACCCTTCACTTCTAAGAAATTCGGCAATTCTAAGAATAACCTCGTTTGCCTTCTCGTTGTCTTCGGGGAAAGAAGCCTTTTGTATAACTACGTTGAAACCGAGTTTGTTTTCAACAATGGGTACTCCTTTTACATCCTTTATTTCACCGCGTGTTGCATGAATAGTCTGTTCTTCAGTATAGACATAGGGTTTGTCTTCAGTATATGTGTTGTGGTCCACTATCTGAATTTTCATGAGCTTTATTCCCGCACCGGCAGCAGCGGCAATCACACCGCATATGATCAGTCCTGCTCTGAATCTGTCTGTAAAAGCATTCATATTAATTATTCCTTTATAAGAGCCTGATTCTCTTCAGGTTCATAGCGTTTTCTGAGTGTCAGGTGCTTTCTTACGGCACCTACAGCAGGATACACTGCTGCTATAGATACAACGGTAAGTAAATATTCCGGAAGAATAAATTTTGTAAGCAGTATCAGTTCGCTGTCGTATTCCCATATCATATAAGTAAAGAAGTATTCCAGAAAGAAAATCAGTGCAGAATAAACTGCAGTAAGTACAGTAAAGTTAAGGAGGTTGTGTCTTAAAAGTTTTGAAAACAGGAGCGATGTACCGACACACCCGATTATAAGAAGCAGAGTTCCGGAACCAGTGAGAATTCCCATTGCCAGATCACTGAGAAATCCGCATATGAATCCGACAACAGCACTTATCAGCTCGTCCTCATTCATTGAAATGCACAGAGCAAGCGGGATAAGAAGATTAGGTTTGATACAGCTTCCTGTTGTCATAAAAATAAAGACAAACCAGATTATAACCGAGAAAATTCCCCATCTGTATGCAGCAAATTTTCTTTTTCTCCTGGATGACAGTCGTTTAATATCCATCTGTTTCACCCTTTCCTTCGAAAGACGTGATAACCATTACACCTGAAAGTTTTCTGATATCGACAAAAGGCTCTACCACAGCATAGTATGAAATACCGCTTTGTGCCTTGCCTGTTTCCTTAATCGTACCCACAAGATAGTCAGCAGGGAAGAGACCGCTGCTTCCTGTTGTGATTACCGTGTCACCTGGTTTGAGGCTGCTGTCTTTTGTAAGGTAGATTATCTGTGTAAGTCCGTCAGCAGCAAATTTTATATCGCCTTCGAGTATACCACTGTCACCTTTCTTCTGAACTTTCACACCTACGGAGAGTTCAGGTGAGAGAATAGTTCTTACAGTGCAGTATTTTTCGGAAATCTCGGTTACTGCTCCGACAAGTCCGTCTGCTGTAACAACAGGGTCGCCTACGGATATTCCGGCTTCGCTTCCCTTGTCAATCATAAATGAGCAGAACGGGTCATTTGCTGTGTATGAAAGCACTCTGCACGGAGGAGAGAGCTCAAAGTCAGCATGATTTTCCTTTATTCCTATAAATTTTTTGAGTTCTTCAAGTTCTGCCTTCGTATTTTCGTAGTCAACCAGATCATTTCTGAGCTGACTGATTTCGTCCTTAAGTTCAAGGTTTTCTTTGTAGTATTTTTTTGAACTGAGTATATGTGAAGCACCTGCGACTACCGATTCGGAAATTGAACCGGATATATATCTGAAAGGTCTGGCTATGGTATTCACAAGCTTTGATCCTCCCACAGAGTATCCGCTCTGTGAAAGTGAATAAAGCATAATTCCTATTGCCATTGCGATGATACACAAAATCAGTCTGAACTTAATTCCTCTGAAAAAGTCACGCATTTTTTACTCCGATCAATAATATTTTGGTCCGTATTCGCTTATAGCGTCTTCGTACTTTGAATAGTTTTCTATTACTCTTCCTGTCCCTTCAACTATGCAGTCAAGAGGATACTCTGCTATATACACAGGCATTCCTGTCTCGCTGTTTATGAGAGTATCAAGACCTTTGAGAAGTGCACCGCCGCCACAGAGCGTTATGCCCTGTTCAATGATATCAGCAGCAAGTTCAGGAGGAGTTTTTTCAAGGGTCAGCTTTATAGCTTCTATTATTTTTGAAATCGGTTCGACAAGAGCATCTCTTATCTCGTCCGAATTCACTGTTATATTTTCAGGGAGACCGTTGAGGAGATTACGTCCCTTTATTTCCATTTTTTCAACTGCATCACCGGGATAGGCTGAGCCTATCCGGAGCTTGATCTCTTCAGCAGTTCTTTCTCCGATGAGCATGTTGTATTTTCTTCTTATATATCCGACAATCGCATTGTCAAGTTCGTCTCCGGCAATCCTTATGGAACGGGCTGTTACTATTCCTCCCATGGAGATAACAGCTACTTCACTTGTTCCGCCGCCTATATCAACTATCATGTTTCCGACAGGTTCGGTAACAGGGAGACCTGCACCGATAGCGGCAGCCATAGGTTCTTCTATTATATAAACTTTTTTAGCACCGGCCAGTTCAGCGGCATCCTTTACTGCACGGCGTTCCACCGGGGTTACACCTGAGGGAATGCATATTGTAACTCTCGCTTTTGAAAAAAGTGTTCCCTTAAGAGCTTTTTTTATAAACTGTGCAAGCATGGTCGTTGTAATGTCAAAGTCAGCTATAACGCCGTTTTTCAGTGGCCTTACAGCGATTATTGAGCCCGGTGTCTTTCCGATGATTTCTTTGGCTTCATGTCCAACATAACTTGCGCTTTCATCACGCGTATTTACAGCAACTACTGAAGGCTCGCGGATGATTATACCCTTGCCTTTCATATATATAAGTGTGTTTGCAGTGCCAAGATCTATTCCTATGTCTTTTGTAAACATCAATCATTCTCCTCTTTGAACAGATAAAATTAGTATATGTATTTTTTGAGTATATTATTGAGATAAAATTATTGGGGTTAGTCGATAAATTTTGAAAAAACAGTGTAGATTGTGATTGCTCCGATGATGCACAGAATCTGTGCGATGCTTACGTTAAATGTAAATCCGAGGGAGATTGTGAAAATAATCAGGTCAAGTTTCAGCGGTGAATCATGGCCGAAACCAAAAGAAGCTGTATGGGAAAGGATACCGCTGCTTGTCTGCTGGCTGACATATCCGCCGATTATAATTGCACTTATTATGAGAATGATGAATACAAAACCTTTTCTTGAGAGTTTCATTTATCTTTTTTCCTTTCTTAAAATTTTTTTATTTTATTCCGCGGAAATACAGTCCCCGCGTTATTCCTGCAGGAGCAGAGGCTGATCCGTTTTTGTAATCTTTTATTATTTTTCTCATTTCCTTTTTCTTTTCATCTGTAAAATACAGTGTTATAAAGTCCATATTTTCATATGTTTCAGGCTTGTCTGCAAGGTAAACAGCATCCGAATTGAAGATCTCGGCGTAACCTTCCGTACACATTACTCTGAAACTGCGTCCTGTACGGTCAGTGATGCTGTGCCGGCAATTTCCGCATCCGACAGAGTTTTTTACGGGACAGTTTACCGTCAGCATAAGCGGAAGTTTTCCGTAGGCTATAATGCCTTTTTTGGCTGAACAGTGTATTTTTTCAGCCTGGGAGGCTTTCAGTTCAAAGGAGAGCGTTATATCATCTGCTCCGTATCCGGAAATAATTTCCGCAGACTGCGAATTTGCGATGTTCAGACCGAAGTCACCGTGCAGGGTAAATCCCATTTCTCTGCCTGTGTACAGGTATTCGGCGTTGGTACACATGATATGTGAAAATCCGTGTTTTTTTAAAGTTACCATATCGCTTAGAATTGCATCTCTGTTAAAGATAAAACGCGGCATCTCGGCTATTATACGTTCCTTTATACCGGTTAGTCTTTCTGCGTTTTTCAGAAGATTATCCAGAGGCAGAATGATGAATTCAGAAATATCCGAGTCTTCATCATCAAGCAGTTCGTATTTTTCGGAACGTATCCTCAGGGAAGTATGTGCTTTGATGCGGGATTCAAAATATAATTCTGCAGTAAAGTTTTTGTTTGTTTTTCCGGAAATCCTGGTTTCTCTCATATCGTAAAGTTTCTGCACTGCTTCACGCCTCATCTGATTAATGCACGAGGCAGGTACGGAAAGATTTTCGTCCACAGAGATTCTGTTTTTTCCCTGGGTATAGATAGTGTCGCCGAGTTTTGAAAGCTGGCGGGAAATATCGTCTTCAGATACTGCCTTTTTCAGAGCAGGTTCAGGTTTCATTCCGTAAAC